>JAYTVF010000346.1:0-15388 GCA_043744155.1 Acidimicrobiia bacterium
GCCCTTTTTGCTCCACACCTCCGGGGTGTACGTCCACTTCCGCCCGCGGGCGGCGGGCGGCGGGCGGCTCAGAGGGTGAAGGGGGCTTCGATCAGTTCGGCGGTGACGCCGGGGGGGCGGGCAAACCACGACTCTCCGGGTTTGGCCGACGGGTTCAGCTTCCACCTGCCCGAATGCACTTTGCGGATACCGATCGGGTACACGGTCAGGATGCCCCGACTATCGATATGCAGACGGGCGAAGCATTTGAATGACCGCAGTCGCAAGGCCGAGAACGACTCGTTGTCGTGCATCCCTAGCACGGTGTTGGTGGAGAACAGGTAGAAACCGGTCAGCGTGGCACCGCCGAGGCCACCCAAGACCACGGTCAGCAGCGCGAACCAGATACCGAACCACACCCCGCGACCCGGCGCGAAATGGCTGGACGCCAACATCACCGGCACGGTGAGCGCCACCTGAAGGGCGCCATGCAGACCGCCGACCAAGTGGGCCAGACGGCGGCGGGACGGCTCGGTGTGGCGCGGGAAGGCCCACCATGCCACGAAGATAGTGAACATCAGCAGCAACGCCAACGGACTTCGCACCAGCCCGTCGGTGGCATCACGCCACGAAAGCGGGCGCATGGCATCACGCACCGAGACCAGTGGGCTGCGCACCGACGCCTGGGCGAGCCAGGCCAGCGCGAAATTCACGATGCCGAGCGTGATGGAGAACACAGGGTTGAAGAAGGCCTGCAACAACACCAACCACAACCGGGTGCGGGAATCCCCGGCCGACGGGAAGGTGACCCCGCGCGCCAGGGCCGTATCGTTGCCCGGTACGAAGCCCGGCACCAAGATTGCCGCGGGCAGATTGTGGGTCGGATGCAAAAAGGCTCCCCCACCGCCAACGGTCAACCGATGCTGCGTTGCGTCGAGACCCGTGTAGCGGGCGTAATGATGCCAATCGCCGCTGGCGAACAGCCGAATGTCGACAAAATCCGGGACGATCCTGTGGATGAACCAACTGACCGTGGAGTTCGCCGTGGGATCAGTCTGCGTATGCAACCAGAACGGCACCGGAGTCACCAGGATCATGCGGTCACCGGGCTGCATCTGGGTAGCTTGGCCTCGGAAGTACTCCAACTGCGGTTCATCCAGCCATCCGCCAAGCTGGGTATCCACCGCCCACAGCCACCATCGATGCGGCAGCGCGGCCGAGAAATAGCTGCGGGTCTGCTGCGTTCGCCAGCCCCCGATCGAGCGCCGCTGGCAAAAGACGCGCAGAAACGACGTGAGCCCGTCGTACCAATCGTGGTTGCCAGGCAATGCCAACAGAACCGGACCGTCGTCCTCCACATGGCCAGCCGGCCAGGCCGCGTCGTACGGCCCGAGCATCTGGTTCTCGTACCGGTCAATTGACCCGGTCGGGTAGACCTCGTCACCTATCAAGACCAGTAAATCACCACGAGGTAGTTCGCCGACGGAAGGAAAAGCTAACGCAGGTTGGCTGATGTGCCACGCCACGGCGTAGGTCGGATCGAAGGCTTCGCCCATATCACCGACCATGTCGAACCACAGTTCAGAGCGGTCGCCGAAACCAGGATCGACCGGCACGGGCAGGGCGGCCTGTTGGTCACGTTTGTCGGCGTAGGTGCCGAAGATGGCCGCGATTCCGTCCCGTATGGCGATGCCGATTAGCGCCCGCGGGTCATACCACGACACCATCTTCTTCCGCAGCGTGAAGCCCAGGTCGGCCCGACTGGTCGACTTCGGAACGGGCACCGGCGCCATAAAGAGGTCAGCCGCTCAGCTATCGCCGCGCAGGCGCCTGCTGTGGGCCTTGAGTCGACGCTTTTCCTCGGGGGTGAGACTGTCCATACCCGACGACGCGATCTTGTCGAGTAGCCGATCCATCTCGGCCTGGGCCGCCATGTCCGATGCCGCACTCGGAGCGCCACCCCAGGGCCCCTGCACCACCGCAGCGACCTTGCCGGCGCGCTTGTTTCGACCCGACCCACTGACGCCCGGCAAGCCAAGTTTCGGGATCCAGGTTTGTCCGGCGGCGAATCCAAAGGCGCGGGTGAGTAGCAGCCCGATAGCCAGAATGAAGAACAGCAGCAGCAGTGCACCCCACTGCCGTTCGCCGACGAACGTCAGCACGTCGATGCCGACAAACACCGCAGCGATCATCCATGCCTGCAGGCCGAAAAAGAATCGAGCGGTTGGCGTCTCGGCCGTGAAACTCACGAAAACGCCAAGTTCGAGAAGGCGGAGCCCATAAGAGCCGCCGTTCAACGATGTGGAGAGAAGGCTGAGCAAGCTCAACATTACAGCCGGTACGACGGTCAAGGCCAACAGGAACTGAGCGAAGTGTACTCGCCCGAACAGTTGCTCGAGGCTGCGCCCGAAGTACCAGAACACGGCCAGGGTTATCACGGCTTGCAGGCTCGGATTGATGGCCAGCGGCCAGGTCACTATCCGCCAGATTTCGCCTTGGCGCACCCGCTGGGTGGTGAGAACCAGTGGGTTGAGCAGGTCGGGCGAGGCCGCCCACAGGAACATGAAGAGCACGCCCAGACCGACCACGAAAACGGTGGTGGTGACCTCAACGGGGCCTACTCGAAACCATGGATCGCTCGGCCCACGACGACCCGACGAAGAAAATGAGAACTTCCGCTTCATGCATGATCCTTTTCGACGCAACGGCGCAGCACACAACGGTACCAGCGACACCGGTCGCCCACGCCTCCGACATTCGGGGCCAGCCAAAACGTTAACCACAAAAGTGAGGCGTCAGAGGCCGACGACTAGTATGGGAGCCGAAATCCGGAGGCCTTACACATGTCAACGAACGACAATCCCTCGACGTCGACCGTCTCAGTTGCGTACCGCAACGCCCTTGACGTGATCGCCAGTAGTGAGCCCGCTGTCGCCGCCGCCATTCGCGGTGAGCTGCATAATCAGCGCACCCAACTGAAGCTGATTGCCAGCGAAAACTACGCCTCACCCGCCACGCTGCTCGCCATGGGTAACTGGTTCAGCGATAAATATGCGGAGGGCACCGTGGGGCATCGGTTTTATGCCGGATGCGAATATGTCGATGTCGTCGAACAGTTGGCTGCCGATCATGCCAAGGCCGTGTTCGGCGCCGATCACGCCTATGTCCAGCCCCACTCGGGTATCGACGCCAATCTGTGCGCCTTCTGGGCCATTTTGGCCCAGCGGGTCGAGAAGCCGTTTTTGGCTGACACGGGCGTCGGTCACATCAACGATCTGAGCGAAGCCGACTGGATGAAGCTGCGCCGACATTTCGGGGATCAGCGCATGATCGGCATGTCACTCGACGCAGGTGGGCACCTCACCCACGGCTTCCGGCCGAATATCTCGGGCAAGCTGTTCGATCAACGCTCGTACGGCACCGACCCCGCCACGGGCATGCTCGACTACGCCACCGTTCGAAGCGTGGCGCAAGAGTTCAAGCCTCTGGTCATCGTGGCCGGCTATTCGGCCTATCCGCGCAAGATCAACTTCGCCAAGATGCGAGAGATCGCCGACGAAGTCGGTGCGACGCTGATGGTCGACATGGCGCACTTCGCCGGTTTGGTGGCCGGCAAGGTTTTCACCGGCGACTTCGATCCAATCCCTCATGCCCAAATCGCCACCACAACCACGCACAAGTCGCTGCGCGGTCCCCGCGGCGGGATGGTGTTGTGTCAAGAAGAGTTGGCCGAATTCGTCGACAAGGGCTGCCCAATGGTGTTGGGTGGCCCGATGCCGCATGTAATGGCCGCCAAAGCCGTCGCGCTGGCCGAGGCGCGTCGGCCAGAGTTTCAGACATACGCCCAGCGCATCGTCGACAACGCCGCTGCGCTCGCTGATGGCCTGATGCGACGTGGGGCCAGCCTTGTCACCGGTGGCACCGATAACCATCTCAACTTGATCGACGTGACCAGTTTTGGTCTCACCGGGCGACAGGCCGAATCGGCCCTGCTCGACTCGGGCATCGTGACCAATCGCAATAGTGTGCCGCGCGACCCGAACGGTGCGTGGTACACCAGTGGCGTTCGCATCGGAACGCCAGCGCTCACCACCCTGGGCATGAACGCCGCCGAGATGGATGAGGTCGCCGAACTGATGGTCACGGTGTTCAAGAACACCGCCCCACTCGGTACATCGAAGGCCAAGTATGCAATCACCAACGGGATCGCCGATGACGTTCGCAGTCGATGCGCGTCGCTGCTAAGCCGTTTTCCGCTCTATCCCACCATTGACCTGTCCTGACCAGCGGCAACGTGGGTCGGCCGTGCCCGTCTGGCGGACAATGGAAACATTTTCGTTGTAACCGTTCTGTAACTATTTCGTAACGCGGCTTCCATATGGATTCTTGACCCTTTAGTGTCATGGCCAGTCGAGAGGCGGATGGTCCGTACCAGGCCAGACGCTGCGTTTCGATACGCGATCGCGGGCGGACACATGCCTGTTTGTCGAGGCATGAACGAAAGGGAACCACTATGTTTTCTAGACGAATCCTGGCGCGCGGTCTTGTGCTGCTCGCTCTCGTAACAAGCGGCATCGCCATGTCGGCGGGTCCCTCAGCGGCCGCCGACATCTCCGGCGCGATGCCCGTGCTTGACGGCGAAGAGAAAGCCTTCGTCAAGCTGATCAACGACTACCGGGCAGCAAACGGCCGTGCACCATTACAAGTTTCGATCGCCCTGACCAAAGCCTCGGCCTGGATGAGCGATGACATGTCAAAGCGATCGGCCGACACCTTCGGCCATGCCGATTCCCTGGGCCGGGATCCCTTCGCACGCATGGCCACCTTCGGCTACGACTACTCGGTCTTCAACACCTACGCAGCCGAGAACATCGCAGCAGGAAACGCCGGTGCAGCCGAGACTTTTACCCAGTGGAAGAACTCACCGGGACACAACGCAAACATGCTCGACGCGAATGAAAAGACCATGGGCATCGCCCGGGTCGGCCGCGCTGGCTCCCCCTATAAGTGGTATTGGACCAATGACTTCGGCGGGTTCGTCGATGCCACGGTCACTGAGCCGGTCGTACAACCGCCGCTCAGCATTCCAACGGTGCGCTCGACCATGGTGGCCTTGGCGCCCTCGCGCCTTTTTGACACCCGAAGTTCAAACGCCGTCGGACCCGACCAGAGTATGACCGTGCATGTCGTAGGCAAGAATGGCATCCCGGCGGGTGGGGTCTCGGCCGTCACGATGACGGTCACCTTGACGGACGCTCTGGCCCCCGGATTCGTCACGGTGTACCCCGGCGGCGGCGGTCGTCCAGACAACTCGAACCTAAACGTCGAGGGATCGGGCAGCACGGTGGCCAACCTGGTGACCGTCCCGGTTGGCCCCTCGGGTGATGTCGTGTTCTACACCAGTGGCGGTGGGCATCTGATCGCCGATGTCGCCGGGTATTACGGTGTGGTGAACGGTACGGCTCGCGCTGGACGCTTCCGACCCACCGCACCGACGCGACTACTCGACACCCGATCCGGCGGGAGCGTGGCGGCCAACACCAGTCGAACGGTGCATGTTGTCGGCCAAGCTGGCGTACCCAACGGCGGCGTCTCGGCGGTGTCGGTCAACCTCACCTTGACCAACGCCGACGCCGCCGGATTTTTGACCGCATACCCCGCCGCCGGAGCAGTGCCGAACGCCTCGAACCTCAACATCAACCACTCCGGTGACACGGTGGCTGGGGCTGCCGTCGTCCCGGTCGATGGAAACGGCAACATTGCGGTGTACCTGAGCGGTGGCGGCGATCTGATCGTCGACATCAACGGCTGGTTCACCGATGGCTCTGCACCTGCGGCATCGGGCGGTCTCTTCGTGGCTCAGTCACCCCGCCGCCAACTCGATACCCGCAGCGGATCCACCCTTGGTACCAAGTCGACCCGAGACGTGGGTGTGCCCACCGGGGCCATCGCCGTCAGTGCCAATCTGACCCTGACGGGCACGGCAGGAGCCGGATTCCTCACCGCCTTTGGAGCCGGCGGGAGCCAACCTTTGGTGTCATCGATCAACTCGACCCATGCCAATCACACCGTCGCCAACCACGCCATTATCCCAGCGGCGGGTGCGGGTGTTCGATTCTTCGCCGATATGCGCACCGACCTTCTGGTGGATTACGACGGTTACTACCTGCCCGACGGCGTGTGATAGTGCCAAGCGGACTACTCCTGAGGGTTTCCATACAACTACACTGAGTGATGGAGATGTCTGGGCATAGTTCGTGACCGGACACAGGCTCGCTGGCGGAGCGAGATCCCTGCCTGGAGATCAGGTGTGACGAGAGAGGTAATCCCATCATGTTGCGATCATTCGTGGCGCGTGCAGTAGTGCTGTGCGGCCTGCTTACCGGCGGTATCGGCCTCGTTGCACCCCCTGCGGGCGCAGCGAACGTCACCGGAACCAATCCCATCCTCGACACCGAGGAGGCGGCGTTCGTCGTTCTCATCAACAACTATCGGACTTCGCTCGGGTTGAATCCGTTGCAACTTTCCATCTCGTTGACTCGAGCCGCCGATTGGTTCGACAAGGACCTCACGACGCGGACTGACAAGACCAACCTGCGCCACGATGACAGCCTTGGCCGTGACTATGTGGCCCGCTTGGCCGACTTCGGCTACGGCTACGACACCTGGACAGGCGAAAACGTGGCTGGCGGCCAGTCGACGGCGCGGCAGGTCTTTGACGATTGGCTGGCCTCGCCGATCCACGCCATCCACATCCGCGACCCTCGCTATACCACCATGGGTATTGCCCGTTTCTACAGCGCGACGTCCAAGTACGGCTGGTACTGGACGAACGATTTCGGCGGCGTCAACGACCCACAGGTCCTTCCACCGGGACCAGTGGTGTTACCGTTGGAGCTGACCCCGGGGCGCTCCGCCCTCGTGGTGTTACCTCCGACGCGCATCTTGGATAGCCGTCCCTTTAGCGGTGTGGCGGCCGGTGGCGTCATCGACCTGAAGGTACTCGGCCAGGGTGGCGTGCCGGCCGCGGCTGGCACCGTTGCCGCCGTCGTGATGACGGTAACCACGACCCAGGCGCTCGACGCCGGGTTTGTCACCGCGTATCCCTTTGGCAGCACCCGTCCGACGGCATCCAACTTGAACGTCGAAGGATCTGGCCAGACGGTGGCCAACCTGGTGACGGTGCCGGTCGGCGCCGACGGGAAGGTTTCTCTCTACAGCAGCGGCGGCGGTCAACTTCTGGCCGACGTCGTCGGCTATTACCTGAATGTGACCGGCACCACCAGCGCAGGCCGATTCGAACCGGCGACGCCTGCTCGACTGCTCGACACCCGATCGACCGGTGCCATTGCGCCCAAATCGAGCAAGGTCATGCACGTGCTCGGCCACGACGGCATCCCGGCAACGGGCGTCTCCGCGGTCTCGGTCAACCTCACGATCACCAACGCCCAGGCCGCCGGATATCTCACGGCGTACCCGGCTGCGGGCGGCGTGCCGAATGTGTCGAACCTGAACGTGAACGCGGCAGGTGACACCGTGGCTGGCGCTGCCGTCGTCCCCGTCGATGCCAACGGCGATATCGGTATCTACGTCGATGGCGGCGGAGACCTGTTGGTCGATGTGAACGGCTGGTTCACCGACGCCACCACAGCCCCCTCAACGAAGGGCATCTTCGTAGCCCGCACCCCGTCTCGTGCCCTCGATACCCGTGGCGTGAGCACACTGGCTCGTCATTCAAGCCGCGATCTCGCCGTTCCAGTCACGGCCATAGCCATCAGCGCGAACCTGACCCTTACCGGCACTGCTGAGGCCGGGTTCTTGACCGCCTATGCCGCCGGTGGCAGCTTGCCGCAGGTGTCGTCGATCAACGCCACCCATACCAATCACACCGTCGCCAACCACGCCCTCATCCCGGCGACAGCGACGGGTGTCCGCCTGTACGCAGATATGCAGACGGACCTGATCGTCGACTTCGACGGCTACTTCCTACCCGCCGGGGCCTGACACAAGACATCTCGCCGACGATTCGACCGGAAACATCATGCCGAGGATTGGGCCGGAAACATCATGCCGAGGCGATGATGTTTCCGGCCCCGATGTTTAGTCGAAGAGGTCGGGATCGGTGTGACAGATTTCTTCCCACAACGGTTGAAAGCTGAACCAGCCGGCCAGCGGGTATGCCGTCTGATCCCGGGTGTAGGTCGCCATGTCGTGCGGAACGTGCTTGGGTGTACCAACAGCTTCGGCTAACAGTTGGGCTTGGCAGTTGCGCTCCATCGTGATGAACCACCACGCGGCCTCATCAACGGTCTGGCCGACGGTGATGTTGCCGTGGTTCTGGTGGATGACGGCTTTGTGATCGCCGAGGGCGTCGGCGATGGCGGTGCCCGATCCCATCTCGAAGGCCACCGCGCCGCCGCCTTCGACGCACAGGCTGTGGTCTTGGTAGAAGGCGCAGGCATCCTGGGTAATCGGGTCGAGCAACCGGCCCAACGATGACCAGGTTTTGCCGTAGATCGAGTGCGCATGCGCGGCGGCCACCACGTCGGGTCGCGCGTGATGAATGGCGGAATGGATCACGAACGCCGCTCGGTTGAGCGGAGCCTTGCCTTGGATGACCTCGCCCAGATGGTTGACGAGGATGAGGTCGCTCACCTTGATATGGCGAAAACTATGGCCGAACGGGTTGACCCAGAAGTGATTGGGATTCTCGGGATCTCGGGCGGTGATATGCCCGGCGACTCCCTCTCCGAAGCCGAAACGGCCAAAGATTCGCAGTGCTCCGGCCAACCGTTGCTTTCGGTGGAGACGTTCATCTTCGAGCGTTGCGAAGGTCGGCGGGAACAGAAAGCGCGTCATCGGATTCGTGCTGGTTGCGTCGCTCGTCACGGTCATACGAGAAGTTTCGCGCATCCGAGCAGGCTGCAGCGCGGCGGACGAGGTACAAAGGGGTCGGTGGCAAAAACTCGAGGGGACAACCGCGGGCTCACGCTGTGGGTGCGACGCGCCGTCGCCATCCCGCTGGTGCTGATGTTGGCGTTACTCGGCACCTTGCTCGCCCCGCTGCTGGCTCTGGTAGCTGCTGTGTTCGACCTGACGACCCGGCGCCGGAAATGGCCGACCCTGCGGCTGCTGGCATTGGGACTGATGGTGCTCTGGCTCGAAGTGGCGGCCGTCGTGCAGGCCATCGTGCTGTGGCTGGTCTTCGTCGGCCGACTGAAGTCACCGGCGTCGCTTCAACACCACAATCGTGTCGAGAGGTGGTGGGTTGGCTGCGTGGTGCAGGCCGCGACGGCCACCATTGGTCTGCGCTTTGACGTCACCGGAGAAACAACCCTGCGCCCTGGCCCGGTCGTCGCTATCGGCCGCCACGCCAGTCATGCCGACGCGTTCCTGCCGGCCTGGGTGTTGGGAACGCGGCAACATCGCAATCTGCGGTACGTGATCGCTGAGGGCCTCACGTGGGCACCGGCGTTCAACCTGTTCGGAGCCAGATTGCCGAACGTGTTCGTCAACCGAGACAAGAGCCACGCCCCTGCCGACTTGTCCCCTCTTGCCCGTCTGGCCGCAACGGCTGCGGACAACGACGCCATCATCATCTTTCCCGAAGGCCAGTTCTTCACACCGGCGCGCCAGGCCCGTGCGGTGGCTCGCATAGCTGACCCGGTGCAATCGGCCCGAGCCCGCCGGCTTGTCAATCTGCTGCCGCCTCGCCCTGGCGGCACGATCGCGCTGCTCGACGCCGCGCCGACGGCCGACGTCATCGTGATTGCACACGTAGGGCTCGAACGCTTTCAAACAGCCCGAGACTTCTGGCGCAACGTTCCGATCCCCCAACCAGTGATGGTCGACATCCGACGAATCCCCGCGGGCGAGGTGCCTCGCCACGCGCCCGACACCACCATGCGCTGGCTTACCGACGTCTGGCAGGACATGGACGACTGGATCTCCGGCGCGCTGCATCATTCCCCCGACTCACCCAAATGATGGGCGTCGGCTTGACCAATCCCTTGAAAGGAACCACGTGATTGCCGTACTTCTGGCCGGACTCGCCGCTGTCTTAGCCCTGATGATGATCGGCTGGGGCATCAGCATCGCCATGAAGGATGCCAGCATCGTCGACATTTTGTGGGGGTTGGCCTTCGTAGCGATCGCCTGGACAGGATTTTTTGTCGGTGACGGTGCCCGACCCCGGCGGCTGCTGCTGGCAGGTCTGGTGACCCTCTGGGGGCTTCGGCTCGCGGCCTACCTGGCCCGACGAAATCTTGGTCACGGTGAGGATTACCGCTATCGAGCCATGCGCCGCCACCGCAAGAACTTCGTCGCATGGTCGCTCTACGGCGTCTTTGGTCTGCAGGGTGTACTGGCGTTCGTGGTGGCGCTCCCGGTGCAGTTGGCCATGTCGGACCGAACCCCACCACGGCTCGGGCTCTTGGCGATGGTCGGCAGTCTGATCTGGATCGTCGGTGTGACTTTCGAGGCGGTCGGCGATGCGCAACTGGCGAGATTCAAGCGCAATCCGATGTCGGCAGGCCAGGTGATGGACCGCGGCTTGTGGCGCTACACCCGGCACCCGAACTACTTCGGGGACTTCTGTGTGTGGTGGGGAATCTTCCTGGTGGCCGCCGAGTGCGGGTCGGCGACGCTGGGCGTCGTTGGCCCGATCGTGATGTCGATTCTGCTCACGCGGGTTTCGGGTAAGGCGCTCTTGGAGAGGACCATCGGGAAGCGCCGTCCCGGCTATGCCGACTACGCGAAGCGCACCAACGCCTTCTTCCCCGGCCCACCCCGCTCAACCTAAGGGAGATGCCGTGGTTTTGGGCGCACGAAGGATCTTGAGTGCAGCCACGGCAGCGCCGACGACAAACGCGATGGCGCACGGGCCGCCGAACAAAAGCAACGCGCCAAAGCCGATGTTGGCGCCCGACGTCCCGAACGTGGCGACCCGGTAGATCGATGCCACCAGCATCCCGGCGATCATCAGCAACACCACAACGGGCCGCCACCCAGGGTGCAGCGTGCGTTCTCGCCATCGCGGGATGAGGAGACCGAGGCCAAAGAGCCCCAGCATGGTGGCGAACAAGGCAAACGTGTTCACCGTGACCACCGAAACCGACGGTGGGTGGATGACATAGTCGGCGTGGGCGGGGTCGACCTCAGAGTGATCACCGATAAGCGCGAAGGTGACGAGCGGCGCCGCCAGCGCCGGGGCCAGACCGGCGGCGAACAGGACCACCGTCGGCAAACGTCGGCGGGTGGTAGGCATCGTCCTAGGCTAACGGCACGCCGAGTTTCTCGAACTGTTCGCGTATCGCCGTCCGTTTTCGATGGGTCGAGTGCCAGACTTGGCGCATGCCAGAGATCGAAAAGTCTGAAAACGAATGGCGCCAGATACTGACGCCCGAGCAATACCACGTACTACGCCAAGCCGGAACCGAGCGAGCCTGGGCCGGAAAGTACGTCGATGCCCATGAGGACGGGATCTACCGGTGCGCCGCCTGCGGCGCTGAGTTGTTCTCGTCGGACACCAAATTTGAGTCGGGCAGCGGCTGGCCGAGCTTCTTTGAGCCGATGGATTCCGATGCCGTCGAGATCAAAACCGATCGCAGCCACGGCATGGTGCGCGAGGAAGTGGTGTGCCGAACGTGCGGTTCGCATCTCGGTCACCGTTTCCCCGATGGCCCCAACCCGACCGGTCAGCGCTACTGCATGAACAGCGTGTCTCTGGAATTGGATCCATCGTCGAAATAGCCCCCGCCCGACGGGCCGCCCTCATCGCCCAGACCACCCAGGCCTGGGTGGCAGCCGACGTCATAGACTTCGGGATCGGCCACCCGCAGGATGCCATCTTGCCCCTGGACATCATGCGTTCGGCCGCCGCGGCGGTCATGGCCGACGGCGATCCGTACCCGTTGCAGTACGGAACCGAACTGGGCGATGGCTACCTTCGGCTGGCCTTGGCGTCATTTCTTGGTGACGCGTACGGCGTGCCCGTTGAACCCGAGACGATGTACATCACGAACGGGAACTCGCAGGCCATCGATCAGATCTGCAGCGTCTTGGCCCAGCCGGGCGACGTTGTGTTCGTGGAAGAGCCAAGCTACTTCTTGGTTCTTGACATCTTGCGCCAGCACCACTTGCAGATCGTTGCCATCCCAATCGACGAGCACGGGCTGCGTATCGACGCGTTGCAGGCCGCTCTGGCGGTTCATCGGCCGGCCTTTCTCTACACCATTCCCACCTTTCACAATCCGACGGGCGTTACTCTGCCCATCGAGCGACGGGAACAACTCGTGGCCCTGGCCGAGCAGCACGGGTTTCTGATTGTGGCTGACGAGGTGTATCACCTCCTCAGCTACCGCAACGCCGTTCCTCCGCCTATGGCCGCATACATTGACAGCGCCGTCGTGCTGTCGCTCGGTACGTTCACCAAGATTTTGGCGCCCGGTTTACGGCTCGGTTGGATTCAGGCCGCCATGCCACTCGTGCAGCGACTGGCGAATGCGGGTCTCGTTGTGAGCGGTGGCGGACTGAACCCGTTCACATCGGCCATAGTGCGACGTGTGGTCGAGGATGGAGCGCTCGACACGTATCTTGCGTTCTTGCGCACCACGTATCGGGCCCGAGTGGCCGTGATGCACGACGCGCTTCGACGACATTTTCCGCCGTTTGTCACCTACGACCTTCCGTCGGGCGGCTACTTCTTCTGGCTTCGGTTTCCCGATAGCGTCGATACCTCAACGTTGTTGTCCGAGGCAGCCGCCCACAAGGTGGGATTTCGTAGCGGCAGCACATTCACCGCCAACGGCAGCCACGCCAACTTCATGCGACTGAGTTTCGCCTATTACGACAGCCCCACGATCGAGCGAGGCATCGCCGCTCTGGCCGCCGCCGTTTCGCGCTGATCGGCGATGACCCGCTGAACCGATCAGCACAGTCCCGCTGAACCGAGCGGGGGACATGACCCGCTGAACCAATCAGCACGGTCCCGCCGAACCGAGCGGGCGATGTTGTATCGGATGTGTGGCATCGCTGGCGTCGATCACGCCGACGATCATTATGACCTCTACCAAACAAATGAAGGTCAGCCTTTGGCATCGGACCACCGCCCGACGATGCTCACATCGGCCACGAAACGAACCGGGCCTCCCGACGTCCAGCGATAGGCCGCTTCGTCCAAACACGACACGAGTAGCGCGGCTGCCTGATCGGCATGCTCGGCGGCCACGTGGACGAGCAGTTCGTCATGCAGGCACAGCACGATCGTGGCCCCGAGCGCGCCACCTCGGGCCCGCATAGTAACTGCCCAGGCCTTGAACAGCTCGGCGGCTGCGCCCTGCACCATGGCGTTGCGGGCGAATCGACCACGCGAGGCATCGGCTGACCGTTCGTCGCGTTCGCTGAGGCCAAACGGTGTCTCCCACATGGGTATCCGACGGCCGCCGAAGGTTCGCAGGTCGCGACCGTCTCGACCCGCTTGGGCCGCGTGCTGCAGGTATTGCATGGCGACCGGGTAGGCCGACTCGAGCCCGCGCAAGGCCTGGCCGGCGGTGCCCGACGTCTGGCCGTACATGGCGGCCAATACGGCCACTTTGGCCACGGCGCGTTCCACCCCGAGGCGTTTGGCCACCGGTGCGTACAGGTCGGCTTCCTGGGTGGCTCGGGCTAATGCAGCGTCGCTCGATACGGCGGCAAGTACCCGTGGCTCGATCTGGCCAAGGTCGGCCCGCACGAACACCCAGCCTGGATCGGCGGCCACCGCCACCCGCATATCGGCGGGCATGTTGTGCAGACCGGCCTGGGCCGTCATGCGGCCTGCGGCCCCATCGCTGGCGCTCCATTCCCCTCTCAGCCGACCTCTGAATCGACCATCGGCAGTAGGCGTTCGGGCGACGTGCTGATCAAGCCAGCCATAGCCATAGGTGGTGGCCATGCGCTCGGCTTTACGCCATGTGAGCAGGGCGTCGATCAGAGGGTGGGTAGAGCGAAGTTCCTCCAGTCGCCAGGCACGGGTATTGGGAAGGTCGATCCCCATCCGCATCAACAGTGATTTCACCTGCGTCGGATTGCGCAAGTCGGTCGTATCCCCATCCGGGGCGTGAGCCAAAACCGCGGCATCTCGCACGTTTCGCCGTTGGGACGCCTCGCGTTCTGAGCGCGGTCGTGGGCCGATGAACGCGGCGATAACCTGCTCAGCTCGGTCGATATCGATGGGGAGACCGTCGAAGGCCAACTCTGCGCAGAGCAGTTCGGCCGCTGACTCTGAACGAGCCGTAGCCGGGGCATTACCTCCGCAGGACAGCGCGGTCATCTGCAGTTGTTGCGCTGTGGCTGCCTGCAGCGCAACCGATGCCCACCGACCCAGCCGGTCGAGGGAGTGGGCATACCCGCCGGCGACCCAGTCCGGTCTCAGGTGACCGTCAGGGCGAACCGGTTGCTCGGGATCCCCGTCGTCGGATCCCGTAGCCAGGAAGTCAAGTTGACCATCGGCGGGCAAGGCGGCGCCGGAGAGTCCGTTCAGCGCAGCCCAGACGCGAGCAGAGTCAGCTTTCCAACCGCCGAAGAGCAGCCGATGGACCGCGGCGACATCCCAACAGGTCGCGACGCGCAAGCCATCGGTGACCAATTGGCCCGCCGTCTGCTGCGACCACATCACCCAACGAGGCCGAACCGCTTCCTCGATCGCTCGCACGATCGCCGTCGGTTCGCTCGTCTTCAAGCCCCATTCACCCCCGTCGGCAGCCAGACCGAGACCACGACCCGGGGAGACGACGACAGCAAGCAAACTGGCACGAGTGACGTCGCCGTCGCGGAGCAACCCCACCACTTCGTCGCCCTGCATCGCCTCCATCGCCCCTAGTCTCGCGCTGAGATCGCTGCTCTTGCGGGGGCGGGGAATTGCACCACGCGTTAGGCCGGCAATCTGCATCATGTCTCGCTCAGCCAGGGTGAGACGACATAACGGTCATGGACGGCGCTGGCGTGACCGGCGACACTGTTGGCATGAAGCTCATGTGGTTCCACCTGATGCCGTATCCCGATCTGCCGGTCGACTTCAACCAGAAGCACCGCAGCGTCTGGGTCGACATCGACCCCAGCCTGTTCGACCCAATGGTGATGGCCGATACCTATGAAAAGTACATCGACCAGTTGGTCTTCGCCGAGGAATGCGGATTCGACGGCATCTGCGTCAATGAGCATCACAACAACGGCTACGGCCTGATGCCATCACCGAACCTGATCGCCTCGATCCTGGCCTCGCGGACGTCGAAGGCCGCAATTACCGTGCTGGGCAACTCGGTTGCGCTCTACAACCCGCCGATTCGGGTCGCCGAAGAGTTCGCCATGCTCGATCTATTCTCCCGTGGCCGTCTGGTAGCCGGCTTCCCGGTCGGGACCGCCATGGACA
>JAYTVF010000347.1:0-4226 GCA_043744155.1 Acidimicrobiia bacterium
ATTCGAGCCACCCTGCACGACGAAATGGCCCGCGACGAGCGCATGATCATGCTCGGCCAGGACATCGGCAAGAACGGGGGCGTTTTCCGGGCCACCGACGGTCTTCAGGCTACCTTTGGTTCCAATCGCGTGGTCGACACTCCCCTGGCCGAAGCCGTCATCATCGGCACGTCCGTAGGCCTGGCCGCAGCCGGCATGGTACCGGTACCCGAGATTCAGTTTTCACCCTTCGCTTGGCAGGCATGGCACCAGATCGCCGGACAGGTATCTCGGTTCCGCCAACGCAGCCAGGGAAGGCATGCCATGCCGATCACGATCCGGATGCCCTTCGGCGGTGGTGTGCGAGCGCCCGAGCTTCACCAGGAAAGTATCGTTTCGCAGCTGGCCAACATCCCTGGCCTCAAGATCGTGTGCCCGGCGTCGGCCGCCGACGCCAGAGGTCTGCTGGCCTCATCGATCCGCGATCTCGACCCGGTCGTCTTCCTCGAACCCCTTCGGGGCTACCGGATGATCAAGGGCATCGTTCCCGATGGCGAACATCTTGTTCCTCTCGGGGTGGCCAACCTCGTCACCCCGGGAACCGACATCGTGGTGATCACCTGGTCGGCTCAGGTCGAGGTCGCGCGAAAGGCTGCCGCAGCGGTGCAGGCCGAAACGGGTGCCTCTGTGGCTGTTCTCGATCTGCGCTGCCTCGTTCCCCTCGACGTGGCGGCCATCAGGGCGATCGTCGAGCAGTGCGGGCGGGCCGTGGTCGTTGATGAAGCACCGCTCACGGCTGGGTTCGCCGCCGAGGTAGTTGCCACCATTCAGGAGGAATGCTTCTACTCGCTCGAAGCGCCCGTCGTTCGCGTCACGGGTTATGACACGCCCTACCCCACCGGCTTGCTGGAGGACGGATTCGTGCCCGATGTCGATCGCGTCGCACGTGCCATCGGGCGCACATTGGGCACCCGGCCATGACCGCCGCGTTCCGGTTCACTGACGTCGGCGAAGGTCTGGACGAGGGCGAGATCGTGGCCTGGTTCGTGAACGTGGGCGACACCGTCATCCCGTATCAGCCGCTCTTGTCGGTCGAAACCGACAAGAGCGTCGTCGATCTGCCCTCACCATTCGCCGGGCGGGTAGTTGCGCTGCATGGGGTGCCGGGCGACATCGTAAAGGTCGGTTCCTTGCTGGTCGAGATCGCCGAGACGCCAAGTGATCACGTACCGACAACCGCTTTCGCGGCGCCGCCGAACTCGTCGGCCGATGCCGATTCATCGGCACCTTCGGCTCCGACAACCGCGTCGGTGAGTTCGCCCCTTGATCACACCGCCAGGTCCGGCCCGCCTGTGGTATCGGCGACCACCCGAGTCAAAGCCTCCCCTGCCACCCGAAAGCTGGCCGTTGAACTCGATGTCGATCTCGCCTCCATCGTCTCCACCGCTGCTGATCAACGCATCACCGTCGATGATGTGCGAGCGGCGGCCGCCGCATCCGATACCAGCGCCCAGCCATTCGCGCAAACAGATCGCGAGGTTGGCGCGACCCCGCCTCTCACGGCTCGCGCCATCGGCGAATCGGCCGGGTTGCGCGAACGAGCTACTGAGGTTGCGCGAACTGAAGGCCGATCGGGCATCGCGCACACCGCCGGCCGAACAGACCCGATCCGGTCTGCAGTGGGGCCAGAGGGCGGATTCGGCACGAAGCCTCTGCGGGGTCTGCGCAGGCGCATCGCTGAGGTGATGTCCCAGAGTTGGTCGACCATCCCTCATGTGCAGGCCATGGATGAAATCGACGCCACCGAGCTACTAAAGGCGCGCAACCGTCTGCGCCAGCAACTGACCAACGAGGGTCCGCGGCTCACGGTGCTGAGTTTCGCGGTCAAGGCCGCCGCCATCGCCTTACGCCGGTATCCGATGATGAACTCGTCCATCGATTCTGCCGCGGGCACGTTCACGCTGCACGCAGAAGTACATATCGGACTGGCCGTGGCCACCAGTGACGGGCTTGTCGTGCCGGTGCTGGCTGACGCCGACCGACGGTCGCTCGGGTCTATCGCGCAGGAGATCGAACGACTGTCGGCGTCGGCGAGAGCGCGGACCCTCACCCGTGGCGAATCGCACGGTGGCACGTTCACGATCACCAATTACGGCAGCTTCGGCGGTACGTGGGGGTCACCGATCATTCGACCTCCCGAGGCCGGAATCCTCGGCCTCGGCGGCATCAAACCCCGGCCGTTCGTTGTCGACGGCAAGGTGAAGGCCCGTGAGACACTACCGCTGGTGGCTTGCGCCGATCATCGACTGGTCGATGGCGACGTTCTCGGAGGATTCTTGATGCTGGTCGGTGGTTTGCTGGCCGACCCGGTGCGCATGCTCTTGGAGGACTAGGCGTGGTCGTCGGCGAACTGGGCACCTCGGTGGATGTCATCGTCATCGGCGGTGGTCCCGGCGGTTACACCGCCGCGCTCCGATGCGCGGCGGGTGGGAAAGAGGTGGTACTGATCGAACGCGACCGGCTCGGTGGCGTGTGCCTCAACATTGGATGTATCCCTTCCAAAGCATTGATCCACGCCGCCAACTTGGCCCACGATGCTCGCCGCGGGGCAGCCTGGGGTGTGCACGCGGATGTGTCGGTCGACCTGGCCGTCACCCACTCGGCCATCGATACGGTGGTGACTCAGCTCACCAATGGTGTGGCCGGCCTGCTGCGGCGGGCCGGCGTGAGAGTGATCACGGGTTCAGCTCGGCTGTCCAGTGTTCGTCGGGTGGCGGTCGAAACCGCCAATGGCGTCGAGCACATCGAATTCGAACATCTGGTCATCGCCACGGGCTCGCGACCCGTCGAACTGCCCGACCTTGCCTTTGACGGCATCTTCATCCTCGACTCGACCGCAGCGCTCGCGCTCACCAAACTTCCCGACCAGACCACCGTGGTGGGTGGCGGCTACATCGGGGTCGAACTCGGCGCAGCGTTCGCGAAGCTGGGCAGCAGAGTGACGATCGTGGAAGCTGGCCCCGAATTGCTGCCCGGAATGCCCAAATCTCTGGCTCGTGCCGCCCGCACGGGCCTGAGTGAGTTAGGCGTTGAGGTACGCCTAGAGTCGACGCTTACCAGCGCCGCCGCTGCAGACCTCAGGCGCCCCGGGTCGGTCATCGTGGTCGCAGTCGGACGGCGGCCGAACACCGAGGGCTTGGGGCTAGACAACGCCCACATCACGCCCGAACCATCCGGACATATCGCGGTCAACCCGGCCCGGCGCACATCGAATCCCCATATCCTCGCCGTCGGCGACGTGACCACCGGACCAGCACTGGCGCACAAGGCAACCGCAGAAGCTGAGGTTGCCGCTGCCACGATTCTCGGTGGCAAGGCGGCTTTCCAGCCAATGGCCGTTCCGGCGGTGGTCTTCACCGAGCCCGAGTTGGCCTCGGTAGGTCACACCGTCGAGTCAGCCAAGGCGGTCGGGATCATGGCGATAGCCCACCGTATCTCGATGCGCTCGAATGGCCGAGCACTGGCTGGCGGCGCGCCGTCGGGTTCGGCCGAACTGGTGGCCGATGAAACCGGCATCGTCATCGGTGGTCACATCGCCTCGCTCAATGCCAGCGAACTGATCGCCGAAATCACCCTCGCCATCGAGATGGGCAGCACGCTCAGCGATCTCGCTCTCACGATCCATCCCCATCCAACACTGGGTGAAGCCTGGGCAGAGGCCGCACGCATGTCCGCGTCGGGCTGACCTGGCGGATCGTCGCGACCTCACGCTTCCACCAACCCATCTCCTCTCCGCCTCCGGTTCTGCCGCAGCAGACCGACCCAAAACAGCAGAAGGGCCGACACTACCTTTGTAGCGTCGGCCCTTCACCGCTCTATTTGCCGGGATCGACCGGAAATATTCCAGCCACGTCGGCGACGAAGATCAACCCGTCACCAGGCTTGCCCGAGCGACCACCACTCTGTATCGCAGCCACGGCAGCAGCAACCTCGTCATCCTCGACGAGCACATCAACAATGAGTTTGTGTTTCACGCTCATCGAGAAGGAAACACCCCGATACTCGCCTTGGGGCTGATCCTCTGAACCATGACCGCGGACGTCGTAGACCATGATCCCGACGAATCCGGCCTCGGCCAAACGATGCTGCACCGGGTCGAGCTTGTCGGGGCGGATGACAGCCTGTACCCGCTTCACGCCCCCACCTCCGAACGCAGGCGAGCGGCAACCCCATCCGATGCGGCACCG
>JAYTVF010000348.1:0-4214 GCA_043744155.1 Acidimicrobiia bacterium
GCTTGAAGTGTTGGAAACCCTCGAGCAACACGGCGTGTGCACCGCTCACCCGGTGAGTGTTGCGTTCTTCACCAATGAAGAGGGCGCCCGCTTCCAACCGGACATGCTGGGCAGCCTGGTGTATGTCGGCGGCATGGCAGTGGAGGACGCGCTTGACGTACGTGCCGCCGACAACGGAGCACGTCTGGGTGACGAGCTGGCACGCATCGGCTACTCCGGGCCGCAGCCGTGTCCGATAGCCAGCGCGCCTCACGCCGCCGTCGAGCTACACATCGAACAGGGGCCGGTACTGGAGGACGAAGGCATCACCATCGGGGCGGTGACCGGAGTGCAGGGCATCTCGTGGACCGAGCTGACCATCACCGGCCAATCGGCCCACGCTGGCACGACGCCAATGCGGCTGCGCCACGACCCTGGCTATGTGGCCGCCGCGATTATCACCGGTGTCCGTGCCATTGCCATCGAAATGGGCGGCTCGCAAGTGGCCACGGTCGGCCGCTGCGAGCTGCAGCCGAACCTCGTCAATGTTGTGCCGTCCAGCGTCACGATGACTGTCGACCTGCGCAACACCGACGAGACGCTACTGCAGCAGGCAGAGTCGGTCTTCGAAGCGCTGTGCCAGCAGCTGGCGCGGGAAGAGGGTGTGCAGATTCAGCGCCGATCATTGGCCCGCTTCGAGCCGGTCGAGTTCGACGCGTCCATGGTCGACCTCGTCGAGACCACTGCGCTTCGGCTCGGCCATTCGACCATGCGCATGCCCAGCGGCGCAGGCCACGATGCGCAGATGCTGGCTCGTGTCTGCCCCACCTCAATGGTGTTCGTGCCCAGCGTCAACGGCCTCTCGCACAACATCGCCGAGTACACCTCGCCGGCCGACATCACCGCCGGCGCCAATGTGCTGTTGCAGATCGTTCTCGCGGTGGCTGGTTCGTAGCACGCGAAAGGGGCGTCGGCCGCAGCCGACGCCCCCTTCGAAGTAGCTAGCTCAGTGCATTTGGCTTAGAGCTTGATCGAGGTATCGAGGAACTCGTTGGTGACGATGTCCTCGGCCTTGAGGCCATCCTTCGGCGGGCTGTCCTTGGCGGTGTAGACCGGCGTTGCCTTCGCAATGAGATCGTTCACACGAGCCATGTCGAAGCTGCCCATCACGCCGTCGGTACCGTTGGCAACCAGGCCGTCAGCCTTGATGGTGGCCACGCCGTAGTCGGCAGCGCCCTGGGTGTAGGTCCAACCGAAGTCGGCACCGAAGGTGGTCGACGCGTCGATGATGATCGCGTTGGTCCGGGCTGGGTCGTTGACGTAGTCGACGCTGGCCTGCTGGATGATCGGCACCAGCTTCTTGAAGCAGTCGGCGTATTTGGTGATGTTCTCCGGCTTGGTGGCGATGGACTCGGCGTAGTTCTTCCAGCCGACGTCGTTGATGTACTGGTACTTGACGTCCTTACCCCAGTCCTTCAGCTCGTTCTTGTAGAGGTACGGCTCTGCGGAGCCGAAGCCCTGCTGCGCCGACTTGCCCTCGTCGGTGACGAACAGGCTCGGATCCCCGGTGTAGGAACCGTCGACCTGGTCCTTGGACAGCACGCCTGTGGCGGTGAAGAAGTCCATGTAGGCGGCGCCGCCGAAGTAGCGGACCTTCACGTTTGCCTTACCGAGACCGGCGATGTCGGTGACATCGGGGTACGTGGCAGGGTCCCACATGATCATCTGCGGGTTCTTTTCAAAGCCGGACTCGATGGCCACGGTGGGGAACGTTGCCGAGTTCTGGATTGCCTCGTCGGTGTACACATAGCCGAGGAGGATGCCCTCGTTCTGATACATGATCGATGTCACGCTCTGGAAGTTCTGCGCGGCACCACCGGACTGGATGGAGATCTTCACGCCGGTGTCGGCGCCGGCGGCGTCGATCAGCGGGCCGGTGACGATGGCTTTGGCCTTGTCGATGGTGTAGCCGGCGCCGACCATCTGATACAGAAAGCCGTGCTCGGCTTCCGGCATCCAATCGGTCTGAATGACGACGGTCTCGGGGCAAATGCTGGCGAGCGCTCCGGCTGCGCCGACTGCCGTGGTGGTGTCACTGCTGCTCGACTTGTCATCGCCGCATGCTGCTAGCACGAGTGCGGCGAGCACGGGAAGAGCGAGCAGCTTGCTGCTGCGTCGGGTAATCATGTTGGCTCCTTTGTAGTTGTTCACGCTGGGTTCAGGAGGCTGCGAGCAGCCTCGGTTGGTTAGGGGGATCTGGTGGCTGGTGGCGGTCAACGAGTCGATTCGTGCCAATGACCCACCACGAGCTTGGTGAGCAACCCGAAGAGCAAGAAGACGGTGATGCCCAGCAGAGCGACCAGCACGAGGCCGCCGTAGATCAGGGGGAACTTGATCTTCTGGCGGTATTCCTCGATCACGATGCCAATGCCGGGATTGCCACCGGAGCGAAAGAACTGCTCGCCAACGACGGCTCCAATCACCGAGAGGCCCGCCGAAATGCGGAAGCCGGTGAAAATTGCTGGCATCGCCGATGGCAACTGCAGCTTGCGCAACCGGGTAAACCGCCCCACTTCACTGAGCGTGAACAAGTCGTGTTGACCCTTGTCCGCAGACAGCAAACCGAACAACGTGTTGCTGGCGACAGGAAAGATGGAGATCATCACACACACGAAGATTCGGGGTTGCAAGCCGTAAGGGAAGATCGCAGCGATCACGGGCACAATCGCGAGTACGGGTGTTGCCTGAAGGGCTACGAGGTATGGATAGACGGAGCGTTCCGCCCACTTCGCTCTGGCCATGATGATGGCCAGTGACATACCGACCACGATGGTAATGGCAAGGCCGATGCCCGCGACCAGCGCTGTCCAGGCAAGACCGGTGAGCAGCTTTTTCCGCGGGCCAGGCTGGAGAAATGCCTGATCGACCACGGTGAATGGAGACGGGATGAGGAATCCGGGCTTGTCGAACAGGAGTCGCAGCCCGGTCTCGTGCATCCATTGCCAAAGGGAGATGAACAGCACGAACAGCACCAGCGGCCCGAACACGGCGCTCCATTCGAAGCGGCGGGTCGGAACAGGTGGCGGGGCATCCAGCAAATAGGTCTCCACCGCTCCAGCGTCATTGCCAGGGATGATGAATGGTGAGCTTGGTGCGATGGAATCACTCATGCGTGTGCATCGCGTAACTCGTGGGAGATCTCGCCGGAGAGGCGGGCGAACTCTGGGTCGAAGCGCAGCTCGGGCCGCCGTGGGTACTCGAACGGCACCTTGAACTCGGCGACGATACGGCCCGGGCGCGCGCTCATCACCAGCACGCGGGTGGAGAGAAACACGGCCTCGCTGATGGAGTGTGTGATGAACAATCCGGCGAAGCGCTGACGACCGAAGAGGCCGATGACTTCGTCGTTGAGACGTTCCCGAGTGATCTCGTCGACGGCACCGAATGGCTCGTCGAACAGAAAGACCTTCGGATCCAGCACCAGCGTTCGTGCCAGCGACGCCCGCATCTTCATGCCACCAGACAGCTGTTTGGGGTACTTGCGCTCGAACCCCGCAAGGCCCACCAGCTCGACGCTGGCCTGTGCCCGGCGCCGGCGCTCGGCCTTGGGTACCCCTTGCAATTCGGCCAGCAGCTCCACGTTGCGCAGCACGTTACGCCACTGCAGCAGGGTGGCGTCTTGGAAGACGTAGCCGACCTGTGCGCGGTTGACAGAAACGAAGCCAGTCGTCGGCGCGTTGAGGCCTGATGCGATCTTCAACAAGGTGCTCTTGCCGCACCCTGAAGGGCCGACGACGGTGACGAACTCTCCGGGCGACACATCAAAACTGGTCTCGCTGAGTGCGTGAGTGCCATCGGGGTAGACCATCGAGACGCTGTTGAAACTCAATGCGTGTGCGTGGGTCATGTCTGAAACCATAGTTGGAGAAGCCGTTTCACTTTCTGGCAGCTTGCTCATCAGTGCATCACCATTCCGCCGCTCACGTTCATTGCCTGTCCCGTGCAGTATCGGGCCTGTTCAGAAGCCAAAAACAGTGCCATATCGGCGACGTCTCCCGGCTCGGCGCAACGACCAAGGGGCGACAGTGCGGACCACGTTGCCACCATCTCCGTTGTGCGTGTGGCGGCGCCCATCTCGGTGAGCACGTAGCCGGGGCAGATGCAGTTCACGCGGATGTTGTGCTGGCCCAGTTCGATGGCCGAGACCCGCGTGAGGCTGATGACTGCGGCTTTTG
>JAYTVF010000349.1:0-4211 GCA_043744155.1 Acidimicrobiia bacterium
GTAAGGTCGTTGGTACCGAACGAGAAGAAGTCAGCTTCCTCGGCGATCTCATCGGCACGCAGGGCAGCACGCGGCGTCTCGATCATGGTGCCGATGGAAACTTCCGGCTTGTTCTTCAAACCCTTGACCGCAGCGTCGATGGCCGACTGAACCCAGCCGCGCGCCAGTGCAAGTTCCTCGCGATTGACCGTAAGGGGGATCATCACTTCGACGATCGGATTCTTGCCGGCCTTTCGCAGTTCGGCCGCAGCCTGCATCAGGGCGGTGACTTGCATGGCGTATAAGCCCGGCTTCACAACACCGAGGCGCACACCGCGGGTGCCAAGCATCGGGTTCACTTCAGACCAATTCTCGGCGGCCTTGAGAAGCGTCTCTTCTTCATGCGTGAGGCCAACGGTGGCCTTCTTCACTTCGAGATCGAGCACCTTCGGGAGGAACTCATGCAACGGCGGGTCGAGCAGGCGCACCGTGACGGGTAGGCCGTCCATGGCCTCAAGGATCTCCTTGAAATCGGCCTTCTGAGCGACACGTAGGGCTTCGAGCGCTGCGGTCTCTTCCTCGGGGGTGGCGGCCATGATCATCTTGCGGACGATCGGCAGGCGATCCTCGGCCAGGAACATGTGCTCGGTACGGCACAGGCCGATGCCCTCGGCGCCGAAGTTGCGGGCGTTGGTAGCATCTTCTCCGGTGTCGGCGTTGGCGCGGACGGCCAGCTTGCCCTTGCGGATCTTGTCGGCCCAGCCCAGCAGTATTTCAAACTCGGCCGGAGGCTCGGCGGCGGTCATGGTGAGCGCACCGATGATGACCTCACCGGTGGAACCGTCGAGCGAAATGACATCGCCTTCCTTCACGACGATATCGCCAACCTGGAACTGCTTGCCGTCGATCTTGACCTTCTCGGCACCGACTATGGCCGGGGTTCCCCACCCACGAGCGACGACGGCGGCGTGGCTTACGAGGCCGCCGCGGGCAGTCAGAATGCCTTCGGCGACCATCATGCCGTGCACATCTTCGGGGCTTGTCTCATTGCGAACGAGGATGACCTTTTCGCCCCGGTCCGACGCATCGAGCGCATCGTCGGCGGTGAAATACACTTTGCCGACTGCGGCACCGGGAGAAGCGGCCAGTCCGGTGGTCAGCACCGTGCCCTTGTCGGCAAACTGCGGATGCAAAACCTGATCGATGGAGTCCTCGGTGATACGCAAAAGCGCCTCTTGCTTGGTTATCTTCCACCTGGCATCACCCTTGCCGCTGCCCTTGGTCATGTCGACGGCCATCTTCAGCGCGGCTGCGCCAGTGCGCTTACCGACTCGGGTTTGCAACATGAACAGCTTGCCCTGCTCGATGGTGAACTCGGTGTCACACATGTCGAGGTAGTGATGCTCGAGGCGAGCAAAGATGGCCAGAAGTTCGGCATGGCACCCCGGGAAGACTTGCTTCATGTCATCGAGGTTCTGCGTGTTGCGGATACCGGCAACAACGTCTTCGCCCTGAGCATTGACCAGGAAGTCACCGTAGGGCTTGTTCTCGCCGGTGGCGGCGTTACGGGTGAAGCCAACGCCGGTTCCGGAATTGTCGTCACGGTTCCCGAATACCATTGCCTGCACATTCACCGCGGTGCCAAGGTCATGGGAGATGCGCTCGCGCACACGATAGGCAATGGCGCGAGCCCCATTCCACGACGCAAACACAGCCTCCACGGCACCACGAAGCTGCTTCATCGGGTCCTGCGGGAACGCCTTGCCGGTCTCGGCCTTCACGATCGCTTTGTATTGATCACACAAGGTCTTGAGCGCATCGGTCGGGATGTCGGCGTCGGTCGTGCCGCCACAAGCCTCACGCGCCGCCTCCAGCAGATGCTCGAAGTGGTGGCCTTCGACGTCGAGCACGATACGGCCGTACATGGCGATGAAGCGACGATACGAGTCATAGGCAAAGTGCGGATCGCTCAGCTTGGCGATGCCCTTGACCGACTTGTCGTTCAGGCCCAGGTTCAAAACGGTGTCCATCATGCCCGGCATCGAGAACTTGGCGCCGGAGCGAACAGACACCAGCAGCGGGTCTGTCGGGTCACCCAGAGTGCGGCCCATGTCGGCCTCGAGCTTGGTGACCTGCGCGTTGATCTCGTCGTCGAGTCCGGTCGGCCAGCCACTCTTCATGTAGGCGCGACAGGCATCCGTCGAGATCGTGAAGCCAGCCGGAACCGGCAACTTGAGAACCGAGGTCATCTCGGCGAGGTTCGCACCCTTGCCACCCAGAAGGTCTTTGTACTCCATGGGAGCGCGCTTGTGCTTGTGATCGAAGGCGTAGACGTAGGACACGGCCGACGATCCTACTGCGCGACGAGGTTCTGATCACAGTACCCACGTAGGCTTTGCTCAACATGGCAATGAATTCCTCCTCCAACAATGCCAGTTTTCGCCTACTCGGCTTCCCCATCAAGCTGCGTTTGGGCTTCTTCTTTGTCATCTTGTTCGTACTCGGACGTAGTGGCACCTTCGACCTGAAATACGCCGTCGGGTCTGTCGTGGCCTACGCCGCGTTCATGATCATCCACGAGTTGGGTCACGCGCTGGCGGCCCGGCGGTACGGCTGCACGGATGTGGCCATCTCCCTCGATTTCCTCATCGGCTACGCCATGTTCCGACCCCCGGCAGATATCACCAAAAAACGCCTGGCTCTCATCAGCGCCGCCGGGCCGGTTGCCGAGATTCTTACCGGGCTTGCCGTTCTGCTCGCAATGGGCGCCGATCTCTCCTCGTTCGACTCGATGCGGGTCGGGCTTCGGGGCGTGGTGTTGTGGTTCGGCCCCGTGCTCGGCGCCGCGAACCTCATTCCGATTCTGCCCCTCGACGGAGGCAACATCGTGGCCCTCGGTTTCGAGAAGCTGCACCCCAAACAAGGTCGGCGGCAGTTCCAGATGGTGAGCCTCGGCCTTTCGATCGCCCTTGTCGTCTATGCGTTGTCGAATGCTCAGAGCGGTCGATGGTCGCCGTTCTTGCTTCCCGGCATCATGCTGACAATGATGAATCTGGCTGGCATTCGGGCGGGCTCACCGGTGACGGCCACCACCCACGCACCACCCTCGACGAGCATCAGCGACAGTGCTGCTGGAGCTGCGCAAGCCGAGGACCAGGCCTGGCGATCGGTCGACGCCGGGGCGTTTCCGGCTGGAACCGGCCCATCACCATGGGTGCGGGCGCACCACGCGTTAAAGCGCGGCGACGTGGGGTCGGCCCGCTGGGCCCTTCAGCAGTCGATGATCAGTCCCTCGGGATACTGGCAGTTGTCCGACTCCGCGCCGCATGACGCGCTGCTGCCGCTCGTAGATCTTGTGCCCGATCCGGTGCCGGTCGACGATCTGCACGGCGCTCGCACGTTTCATCACGTGCTGCATCGGCTGGGCTTTTTGCGACGAGGTGCCGAGTACGGTGCGCGTGTCTATGACCGCCACCGAGACTCCTTCACTGCCCACCAAGTGTCGATCGAATTGGCGCTGCTCGGCCACGGCGACCATGCCATGGCCTGGCTACGCACAGCCTTGAGCGATCCCACCGAACGCGACCGGCTGGCCGACCCGGGCCTTGACAGCCTTCGCTCACGCCCTGACTTCGCTCTGGTAACCGAGGTCGCCAGCTAAAAGCCGAGTCGGCCCCGGACCGTTTCGAGCAGACCTTCGATGGGAACCCGAACCTGCTCCATGGTGTCGCGATCGCGCACCGTCACCGCCTGATCATCGAGCGAATCGAAATCGACCGTGACGCACAGCGGCGTGCCGACCTCATCCTGGCGGCGGTACCGCTTGCCGATAGCCTGGGTTTCGTCGTAATCACACATGTAGCTGGGCTGCAATAGCTGCAGCACCTGCTCGGCCTTGGCCGTGAGGTTTTCCTTTTTCGACAGCGGCAGCACCGCGATCTTGTATGGGGCCAGGCGTGGATGCAGGCGCAAAACCACACGCATCTCGTCCTTGACCATCTCCTCGTCGTAGGCCGCCAGCAGGAAGGCCGCGGTGGTGCGTGTGGCACCGGCGGCGGGCTCGATGACATACGGGCGATAACGCTCGTTGGTGGCCTGGTCGAAGTAATCGAGGCGTTCGCCCGAGTGATTCGAGTGCTGTGTGAGGTCATAGTCGGTGCGCTGTGCGATGCCTTCAAGTTCGTCCCAACCCCACGGAAAGGTGAACTCGACGTCACTGGTACCCGACGAAT
>JAYTVF010000350.1:0-4209 GCA_043744155.1 Acidimicrobiia bacterium
GTAAAGGCGACCATCCGGGCATCGGTGGCAACAGAGGTGAGGTCGTCGGCGACCGAGATGCGGATACCGATCAATTGAGCGGCTTGCAGAAGGGCGAAATGGTGGCTGTTGTACGACAATCGATCGACCACCACGAGGTCGCCAGCCGCGAACCAGCCGCCAAGGACCAGGCCCCAGAACGCCTTGGAGAAGGCGTGAGTATCACTGGTCGTGAACGCGATCTCGCCGGGGGAGGCACCAATCAGTCGGGCGGCACTGCGACGCGCTGAAGCCAACGATCCCTCGGCCGCTTCCTCAGCCTCGTAGCCACCGAGAGCGGCTTCGAGCTGGAGGAATCCTTGCACGGTATCGAGCGTGGCCTGGGTAACCAGCGCAGCGCCGGCGTTGTTCAGATGGACGACACCCTCGCACACGGGGGTGCCTCGACGCGCCGCCGCAAGGTCGATCACGGGCGCGGTCTGCGCAACGGAAGCGGCCCGTTCCACCAGCGCCCGCTGAATCGCCAGGCGGTCGGCGGCGCCGGTTCGGACACTTGGCTGGCCGCCATCGGCTGGGGCCAACCGAACTGTAGAGCCGCTGCAATCGCGACCGCCTCTTGCGTGGTTGGTGTGGGGGAGACCACATGGCCGACCATGTCTAGGCCTTGACCGCGATGGTGTTCATGATTTTGTCGGACAAGGTCTGGTGTTCTTTATCCCACAGGGGCCAGAGGTAGCCGAGGTAGCAGGCCAATTGGTCAACGATGCGGGCGAGAAGTCGCCCGAATGCCTTACCAGCCCCGATCGGCTGGCCAGTGGTCTTGTCGACGATCTTGTAGCCGAGGGCTTTGCGGCCGACCGTCTGACCGGTTCTTCCTAACCGACGGCAGTACCAGACGACGAACACGACGAGACCGGCCAGCATGAGCACGATGCCGAGACCCAAGAGCGGCCCGTTGGGTTGCTGGCATTGGTAGGCCAAGCCGTCGATGTCGCGGCACGTGCCGTTGGTCGACTTCGCTGCCGACGCAGCGAAGGCGACGATGGCGGGGATCGCGAACGGGATCTCGGTGAGGCTGTCGATCAGTGTTGCAGCAACCCGACTGATCCACGGTGCGTATCCCTGCGGACCAGGGTTGTAGGCCACGGGATAGCCGGTCTGATATCCCGGCGGGCCGTAGCCCAAGGGTGCCTGCGCTGGCGTCGGGTAGCTGTAGGCGCCGCCTGGGGGTGGCGGTGGCATCCCCGGTGGGGGCGGGGGCATGCCGGGGGGAGGGGGAGGTGGTTGCGAGCTCATTGGATTCGCCTTTCGTCAGAGCGGGACATTGCCGTGCTTACGCTTTGGCAGTTCCTCACGTTTGGTACGCAACATATCGAGTCCCGAGACAATTTTCTGCCGTGTTTCCGCTGGGTCGATCACATCGTCGACGTAACCCCGCTCGGCCGCCGCGTAGGGATTGGCATATTTCTCGGTGTACTCGGCGATCAATTCGGTGCGACGACCGGCCGGATCCGCCGCCTGCTGCAGTTCTCGCCGGTACACGATCTCGACCGCTCCTTGCGGGCCCATCACGGCCAGTTCTGCGGTCGGCCAGGCGTACGAGAGGTCAGACCCGACCGATTTTGAATCCATCACGACGTAGGCGCCGCCGTAGGCCTTACGGGTGATGATGGAAATGCGGGGCACGGTCGCTTCGCAGTACGCGTACAGCAACTTGGCACCATGACGGATGATGCCGCCGTATTCCTGGTCGACACCGGGGAGGAATCCGGGCACGTCCACGAACGTGATCAGAGGGATGTTGAACGCGTCGCAGGTACGTACGAAACGGGCGGCCTTCTCCGCCGATTCGATGTCGAGCACGCCAGCCAGCATCATGGGCTGATTCCCGACGATGCCGACGCTTTCGCCGTTCACCCGGGAAAATCCGCACACGATGTTCTTGGCCCAATGCGGGAAGTATTCGAAGAATTCGCCGTCATCCATCACTTCACGGATGACACTGCGCATGTCGTAGGGCTGGTTGGGCGAGGGCGGCAGAATGTCGCGCAGCATGGGGCAGAGTCGATCGGGATCATCCGTCGACTCGACCCGGGGCGGCTGTTCGAGATTGTTGGCGGGCAGGAACGACAACAGATAGCGCACGTCCTCCAGACATGACTTTTCGTCATCGCAGACAAAGGTGGCCACGCCCGATTTGGAGGCGTGGCTCATGGCGCCGCCGAGCTCCTCCAAGGTCACTTCCTCGCCCGTCACGGTCTTCACGACATCGGGGCCGGTGATGAACATGTGGGATGACTCTCGCACCATGAAAATGAAGTCGGTCATGGCCGGGCTGTACACCGCACCGCCGGCACATGGGCCGAGAATTACCGAGATCTGCGGCACCACGCCCGACGACTGCACGTTGCGATAGAAGATACCGCCGTAGCTGGCCAGCGACACGACGCCCTCTTGTATGCGGGCACCGGCGCCGTCGTTCAGGCCGATGACGGGCGCGCCGACCTTGAGGGCCAGATCCATCAACTTGTGGATCTTCTCGGCGAAAACCTCACCCAACGCGCCGCCGAATACGGTGAAGTCTTGGCTGAAGATCATCACCTTGCGGCCATCGATAGTGCCCCAACCGGTGACGACACCGTCGGTATAGGGCCGATCCTCGAGAGCGTTACCGGCCCGATGGCGAGCCAGCAGGTCGAGTTCCTGGAACGAACCCGGATCAAGCAGTATTTCGAGCCGCTCGCGCGCGAGCATTTTTCCCTTGGCATGCTGACGATCAATGGCGTGCTTTGGACCAGCGGTGTAGGCCGCCTGCTTGCGCGCGTTCAGGTCGTCCAGTTTGGCCTTCATTGCGTTCCCGGCATCGCTCACACTCGCCAACGTAGTTCGTTACTACTAAAAGAGGGCAAAGATTGGGCGAACTGATTCAGGTCATGGCCTACCTGCCGATGAGGCAGGTCGAAAGGTAGGTGGGTCGTGGGACTATTCGGGCGTCGTAAGCAAGCAGCTAGCCCGCCCGCTCTTGGCGCGATTGGTTGTGTTCCCGATCTGCTCGCCGGTCGACGGGGAGGACCGCAACCGGTGCTGAGCGGCCCGTCGCCGTCTAACCCGCCGCAATGCGACGTGCTTTCGAACCTTTCCGAGGACTGGGGACGCAGCCAGGCCTTGCTCGGCTACGCCGCCCGGGTGCGCTGCGATCAGTCCGACGCAGCTGGATGGGAGTTCCGTCGGGCTGCTGAATATGACCCTGATGCATCACGTCGTCTCGATGAGGACGACACCACCCTGCAGATCGTGGCGCTCCGAGGGTATTGCTCGTCGTTCGCCCTGTGGGATCAGCTTCGAGGCCAATATCGCGACCTGCGCCACCAGGATTTCGACCGCCTCGGCGAAGCCCGCTTTACCGGAGTCGACCACACGAACTCGCCGGTCTGTGTGTTTCGCGTTGGCCAGATGGTGGTGCGGGTGCGGATGACCGGCACCCTTGCGCAGCGCCAGTACACCCGGGTGTATGCCCTGGATATCGCCCAACATCTCGACTATGCCGCGCTGGACCTGTGGTCAGGACAGGCCAAGGTGCTGCTGTAGCTGCCTAACGTGGGGGCATGACGCTGCCGCTGAGTGCCCCGCTGGCTCCGATGTTGTGCAAGGCCGCCGACAACCTTCCCGACGGCGACGGCTGGTTGTACGAACCGAAATGGGACGGCTTCCGGTGCATCGTCTTCCGAGACGGCGATTCGGTCGAGCTGACCAGCCGCAATGAGCGGCCGTTCACCCGCTACTTTCCCGAGGTGGTAGCCGCCCTTGCCGAGCAACTCCCCGCGCACTGCGTGGTGGACGGTGAGATCATCTTGCCGTCCGCAGATGGGTTGGGGCTCGATTTCGATGCGTTGCTGCAACGCATCCATCCGGCCGAAAGTCGGGTGCGACGCTTGGCGGCTGAGACCCCGGCGGCGTTCGTGGCCTTTGATCTGTTGGCGCTCGATGATCGATCGCTCATGGGGACGCCCTTGGCCGAACGGCGGACGATGCTCGACGCGGCCCTGGCCGACGTGGTGCATCCGGTGTACATCAGCCCGACGACGATGTCGCTCGCCACGGCGCAGGACTGGTTCACCCGATTCGAAGGGGCCGGCCTCGACGGCATTATCGCCAAGAGGCTCGAGGGGGTCTACACGCCCGATGTGCGGTCGCTGGTGAAGGTGAAACATCAGCGCACGACCGAATGCG
>JAYTVF010000351.1:0-4199 GCA_043744155.1 Acidimicrobiia bacterium
GCGAATTCGACGGTGCGGGAGACGGCGGCTGACCCCGACGCCATCAGCGCGGCGAGCAACGCGGCGGTGCTCTCGGTGGCATCGCCCAGGATGCCGACGGTGGCTTCTAAGCGCACGAACTGTTGTGGATCGATGTCGAGCAGGATGATCGGCAGACCGGTCGGCCGGTCGGGCCAGCGTGACCACATGAGTTCGAGGCGACTGCCGATACCGATCAGCGCATCGCATTGGCCCCACCGCTCAAAGCCTTCGGCACAGGTGAAGCCCAGCGAATGCTCGTCGCTGACGACGCCCCGCCCACCTCGGAACGAGACGACCGGGGCCTGCAAGAACTCGGCCAGCGCGGCCACCTGCAACCCGGCGGTGCGAGCACCGCTTCCGACCATGATCATCGGGTTTTTGGCCTTGGCCAATAGCGCTACCGCCCGCGACACCCGAAGCGGGTCGATTGGCACGGGCACCGGCACCCGGGGCACGCACGGCACGGCAGGCGAGGTGTGGGCCAAGACATCCCACGCCGCCGCGACGGCTATTGGCCCCGGACGACCACTCGTGGCCTGGTAGAACGCTTCGGCCATGATGTCGGCGGTCTGAGCCGGGTGCCCGATGTTGGCGGCCCACTTGTTGAAGGTGCCCATGGTGGCGAGTTGATCGGGCATCTCGTGGAGGCTGCCAAGACCACGTCCCATCAGATGCGATGGGATCTCACTGGTCAGCCCGACCAGCGGCGCGCTCGCCCCGTAGGCCGACAAAACCGCAGCGGATGCATTCAGCACACCCGGGCCGGGCACCACCGAATACACGCCGGGTCGCCCTGTGGATTGGGCGTAGCCGAAGGCCATGTAGGCCGCTGTCTGCTCATGTCGCGGGCCGTAGACCTTGATGCGGTCCGTGGTTCGGGCCAGCGCATCATAAAGCGGGTACGTCTGCACCCCCGGGATACCGAACACCGTATCGACCCCGTGGGCCAGCAAGGCGTCCACCATTGCCTCGCCGGTCGTGCGGTTCGGGCTGTCGGTCATCTGCGTTCCTCCGGAGACCCCAACGAGACGCTCGGCGCCGCCGTCAGGGGTTGATTTGGCCATCCTGCTCGTTGATCATGAAGCCCATCCCCCGGCGTAGAAAATCCCCGACGATATCGGCGAATGCCTCGGGCCGGTCGCCTTGCGCATCGTGAGCCGCATCGTAGATGTACTGCAGGGTGGAGTTCTTCATGAGCCGCTTGATGGTGCGCCCATTGATCGGGTTGATCAAGCCATCGCTGTGTCCGAACAGGATGAGGGTACGCGTCGGGCATGCCAACAGTCGGGCCGCGAAATCAGGATCCACCGTGCCATCGAGCATCAACCGCTCCACCATCGGCCAGATCCGACCTATGTAGGCCGGATCGGCTGGCGCCAGATGGGGCGCCCGTTCGGGGTGCGTGCGGAAGGCCTTCACGAATTGTTCGGGACTCAGAGTGGCCGGATTCGACGAAGCCTCTCGGAACTTGGCCGGAGCGTCGAGCACAAGCGAGCGCACGCGTTCGGGATACAGCGTGGTGAGGTGCATGGCACAGGCGCCGCCCAGCGAGGTGCCCATCAGGTGGAACGAGTCGATGCCGAGCGCGGTCACGGTCTCGGCGACCTGAGCAGCCAAACCGTCGAAATCGGCTACGTCATTGTCTTGCGCGCCCCAGCCGGGCATTTCGATGCAGATAACACGGAACAGAGACGCCAGAATGTCCACGGCGAATCGGGCCTGGTATCCACCGGCACCGTGAAGGTACACCAGGGTGTCGCCCGAACCGGCTTCCCAGTATCGGACCGTGAAGCTGCCCGATTCGACGGACTTCTCGGTGAACACGACACCGGCCACTGCAGTTGTCGTGCTCATTACCAGGACTCCTCGTGGATGGTGTCGATGACGGTCTCGCCGATCAGCTTGAGGCAGCGCATGGTGAGTTCGTGAGGCAACGGGTTGATCGCACCCACGGAGACCTCAAGGCGCCCCATGCCGAGGATGCCGTGCACTTGTGCCGCCTTCGCCACGACCTGATCGGGTGTGCCGACGAACGGCGCCGATACCACCATGGGTGGCGGCACCTTCGACGGATCTGGCACAACCCCTTTGGGCACGCCACCGAGCGCCATTCCGATGGTGCGCATGTTGGCCATCGTGTCGGCAGTGGCGCCCTCGAAGATGCTGAGCAACCCCTTGCCCTCAGACGCTTTGAACGTCTGCCACGCCTCGACCTCATCCTCAGCCACGTACATGAAGTGGCGGTAGGTGATGTTGTCGGCGCAAGGCGTCCATCCGGCGGCCGCCGCCGCCTGTTTGTAGATGTCGAGGTTGGCGACGCACAGGGCCGGATCCATATAGGAAAAGCCGATGTCGAAACCGTGCGTGCCGGCGAACCGGGCGCTTCCCGGGCTGTTGCCCGACATCAAGATGCGCGGGTGCGGATCTTGGACGACGCGAGGCCACACCGCGATGTTTCGATAGCGGTAGTAGCGACCCTCCCAGCCAAACGGCTCGGGCTCGACAAAACACGCCTTGATGAGCAAAGACGCCTCATCGAAGCGGGCGCGGGATTCCCACGGGTTCGAGCCGTAGGTGATGTACTCGTTCGGCGTGCCACGCAACAGACCAAATCGCAGCCGACTTCCACCGAGCATGTTGTCGAGCATGGAATATTCCTCGGCGATGCGCACCGGGTTGTTCAGCGGCAGATCGGTGCCGAACACGCCGATATTGGCGCCGGGATACCGTCGACCGCACACACCGGCGTAAATGATGGGGTTCGGCGTGAGCTGTTTGGGCGAGTAGTGGTGTTCAGCGAAGTTCAGCGAATCGAAGCCGGCGTCGTAGGCCGCGCCGCACTGGTCGAGGGCGTAGTCCATGGTGGCGCTGGTGAACTCTGCCGTCGACAGCCGGGGTGGAGCGGGCCAAGAATCACCGTGGTCAGGACCGCTGTAGATCATGGTTTGGTAGAACTCGAGCTTCATGCCGGCCTCCTTGGGGATGACACTCGTCACAATATACGACACTTTGTTCAACGTACCGAAAAAAGTGACGATTATTCGTTTTGGCTGCTTCCTCTGTCGCTCATGTGGAAGTGCACAAGATTGCCGCAAACCCTCCACCCAAGTCTCTCGGACGTGTTGAAATCGTGGGCTTGACAACACTCAGGTCCACGATCGAGGAACAATGAAATCCAGACGACGAATCGCCGTCTTCGTTGCCCTGTCGCTGTTGGGCATCACCGGCAAGAGCGCCCTTCAGGTGGCCGCTGCGCCGACCCCGCCGACCCCGCCGAGCAACCCTGTCACCCGTGAGAACGCCCGACCCGGAACCCAACAGTGGCGAACCGACCATCTCCAGGCCGAAATCGCCAAAGGCCCGCCTCGCGAAGAGGCGCCCCCCGATGCCAACGCCCGCATCGTTGCGCCGGTCGCGACCGCAGCCCCGATCAGCGCGGCAGCGGCCAGCGTGCCGACGACGAATGTGGACAACCTTGGCTTGTCTGCGGTGAAGGGATGGGCTGAGGCGCAATCCGTCAATCGCGGTCAGCCCATCATCCTGCATATCTCGGCGCAGGTGCCCACCTATGACCTGGCGATCTACCGCATGGGTTGGTACGGCGGGGCCGGCGGTCTGCTGGTCGACAGCGATGTCGGCCTTCCTGGCACCGACCGTGGCATCCCCGCTCCCGATCCGACCACTGGTTTGATCGACACCCGATGGGGCAGTGAATACACCATTAATACGCGCGCCGATTGGGCGTCGGGCTTCTATCTGGTGCAACTCACCCCCACCGCTGGAGGCATTTCCGGCTACATCCCCTTTGTCGTGCGCAACGACGCCAGCACATCGCCCATCGTGTATCAGGTGCCTTTTAACACCTATCAGGCCTACAACGGGTGGGGCGGTAAGAGCCTGTACAACTTCAATTCCACCGGCGGGCCCGCGGTGAAAGTGTCGTTCAACCGCCCATACCTCGCCGAGGACGGCGCCGGAAGCTTCTTCGACGGTGACTACACCGCCATCCGATTCCTGGAACGAGAGGGGTTCGATGTCACCTACGTGGCGTCATCGGATGTGGCCAGCACACCTTCGTTGATGAACAACCACAAGGCCTTCATTTCGTTCTTCCACGACGAATACTGGTCAAGTCCGATGCGGGCCAACCTCGAGTCGTGGATCGCTGCGGGAAAGAA
>JAYTVF010000352.1:0-4196 GCA_043744155.1 Acidimicrobiia bacterium
TTGCACAAAAAGCCGCGTCCGCCGGGCTCATAGAAGAAGTCGACGCGGGCCAAGCCACTGAGGCGCAGCGCCCGGAAAACTTTGATGGCCAAGGTCTGCAGTTCGGCCACTTCGTTGGGTGTGAGGTCGGCCGGAATGAAGTATCGGGCTTTGTCCTCCAGATATTTGTCTTCGTAGCTGTAGAAATCGCTGCCGGGAAGTACTTCGCCGGGTAGCGATGCCCGAGGATGCTCGTTGCCGAGCACGCCGACCTCTATCTCTCGTCCGAAGATGGCTTCTTCGCACACCACGACTCGGTCATAGACGAAGGCCTCGTCGAGGGCAACGCGCACTTCTTCTCTCGTCTTGGCCCTGCTCACGCCAACGGATGAGCCCATGTTGGCGGGTTTGACGAACATCGGGAGCCCGAGCTCGTGCACGAGACGTCGAGGGGTATCGGGCACGCGCTCATAGTCGTGCAACTCCACCCATTTGGCCTGCGTGATGCCGTGGGAGGCGAGCACCACCTTGGCTAATGCCTTGTCCATCGCGACCGCGCTGCCCAGCACTCCAGCGCCGACATAGGCAACATCGGCCAGTTCGAGCAGGCCTTGCATCGTGCCGTCCTCACCCATCGGGCCATGGAGTAGTGGCAGCACCACGGTGGGAAGAGTCGGGTCGACGGTGAGCGCCGCGTGCGGTGCAGTCGGCGCGCCGATGACATCGATACCCGTGGCGATGGCCGGTCCGCCCGCCAGCGCGGGGGTGCGCAGCGTACGTAATGCGGCGTGGGCAGCGGCGTCGGCGTTCACCCACTGCCCGTCGCGGCTGATGCCGATGGCACATACGCAATAGCGGTCCGGGTCGAGGGCATTGAGCACGTGTGCGGCCGTCGCCCGGCTGACATCGTGCTCGGCTGATTGACCTCCGAACAGCACGATCAGTCGGATTTTTTCAGGAAACGAATCGGGCGAGGACACGTCGTCACACTAGGTCGCGTAGATTGCCCGCCCATGCGTTTACAGGCGAGCGAGATTGCCCGGGCCGTCGGCGGAAACCTAGTTGGACCTGATGTCGTGGTCGACGGCGCCGCCTACGACAGCCGTGAAATTTTGCCCGGCCAACTATTCGTACCGGTGATTGCGGAGCGAAACGGACACGACTTTGTGCGTGCGGCTGCGGCCCGGGGCGCGACGGCCTATGTCACGTCCGAGGGCGTTTGTGAAGTTGACGCCAGCGCCATCGAAGTGCCCGACACCGCAGCCGCGTTCATGGCGCTCGGAGCTTTGGCTCGCACCCACCTGCCGGATCGAGTGATCGGCATTACCGGGTCGGTCGGTAAGACGAGTGTCAAGGACCTGGCTGATGCCGCCATCCGCGGTCATTACCGCACCAAATCCAATTCGAAGAGCCTCAACAACGAGCTTGGTGTGCCGCAGACGCTCTGCAACGCACCCGACGGCACGGAGGCGATGATCGTAGAGATGGGCATGCGAGGGTTGGGTGAAATTGCCCGCCTCTGCGAGGTTGCCCGGCCGACGATTGGGGTTGTGACGGTGATAGGCGAAGCCCACACTGGTCGACTTGGTGGTATGGCTGGCGTGGCGCAGGCCAAGGGTGAGTTGATCGAGGCTCTGCCCTCGACCGGGTTCGCGGTTCTGAACGCGGACCAGGACGTTTGCTTGGCGTTGCGGTCACGAACGGCCGCGTCCGTCATTACTTTTGGTCGGTTCTCGGGCGAGGTTCGAGCCGATGACATCGCGCTCGACGAACTCGCTCGCGCCCGTTTCGTGCTTCGTAGTCCCTGGGGTGATCGGTCCGTTTCGCTGCAACTGAGTGGAGCCCACATGGCCCTCAACGCGGTTGCGGCCGCCGCGGCAGCGCTTGTGGCTGGCGTCCCGCTCGGATCAGTGGCTGACGGGCTTGAGAAAGCATCGCTGTCTCCATGGCGGATGGATGTGCAGCGCCGCGTTGACGGACTTGTGGTGTTGAACGATTCCTACAACGCCAACCCGACCTCGATGCAGGCGGCCCTCGACGCCCTGGCTGCCCTCACTGTGGGCGGACGACGGGTGGCGGTGCTGGGGATGATGGCCGAGCTGGACGACGATGGCCCCGCCCGACATCGAGCTATGGCCGACTACGCCCATCGTCTCGGCATCGAGGTCTTTGCCGTGGGAACCAATCAGTACGGCATAGCGCCCGTCCCTTCACTGGGCCAGGTGCTGGCCGAGCTCGGTGCCGACGATGCTGTGCTCTTCAAGGGGAGCAGAGTGGCCGGACTCGAGTCGGCCGCCGCTTCGGTGCTCGCCATCATCTAGCGAGCAGATGCAGTTTGGATTCGGTCAAGTCCCAGATGTGTTCCTGAACAGACGTCCGGAGTGTGGCAGTCTGTCAACCGCAACGGTGCAGGCCGGGGGGCAACACCGATCCTGGAGGGATACATGAGTAGAGCCGTACAAGAAACCACGGTGGCGGACAAGGGTTTGAAGGGCGGGTCCCTGGGGCTGCTTGCCGTCATCGTCATCGGTGTCGCATCGACGGCACCGGGATACAGCCTTGCGGCCGGTATCGGCGGTATAGCTGGTGAAGCGGGTTTAAAGTCGCCCTTCATTATGCTGTTTGCTTTCGTGCCGATGGGCTGTATCGCGGCGTCATTTTATTACATGAACAAGGCCGACCCCGACTGCGGCACGAACTTCACCTGGGGGGTACGGGCCTTCGGGCCCAAGACAGGCTGGATCGCCGGTTGGGGCTGCATCGTGGCCGACCTCGTCATCATGCCCAATCTTGCTGGTATTTCGGGCCAGTATCTCGTGCTGTTGTTCAGCAAGAAATGGGCCGCGAACATTTACCTCACCACCATTATCGGCGTGCTCTTCATCATCGCAATGTGTTGGATCTGCTGGAAAGGTATCGAACTCTCCGCCCGGTCCCAGGTTGCCTTGCTCGGTACCGAACTCGCCGTCCTCACCATTTTTGCGGTAGTCGCGATTACCAAGGCGTTCAGCGGAGTGTCGCGTACGACCACTGAAGATCTTGCCCTGTTCGGCGTCACAAAGGAGGGCTTGGCGGCAGGAACCGGCCAGTTGCCTGCCTACTGCACACAGGTAGCCGATGGTGCTCGGTGTGCGTACCAGTCGGCCAAACCAAGCCTCTCCTGGCTCTCGCCGTCCGGGCTTTCCACCCATGCCATCATCGCCGGACTCGTGCTCGCGGTTTTCGCCTATTGGGGGTGGGATACCTGCGTGTCGGTCAACGAGGAGGCGGAGGATTCCTCCCGCACGCCCGGGTTGGCCGCCGTATTGTCCACCTTCATTCTGCTGGCGATCTACCTCATCACCTCCTACGGCACGGTGGCGTTACTCGGCCCGTCGTTTGTGGCCGATCACTCTGGCGACGCCATGGCAGCGGTGGCCGAGGTGGCCCTACCGACCATCTTGGTGAAACTGCTGATCATCGCGGTGCTCACCTCGGCGGCGGCATCGTGTCAGACCACTATCTTGCCGGCCACCCGCACCATGTTGTCGATGGGATCGCACGGGGCTGCGCCCGCCAAGTTGGCCCAGATCAATCGAGCCAACCTCACGCCCGACTTCAGTACCTGGCTGTTCGGTATCGTGTCGGTCGTCTGGTATCTGATGCTCGTCATCGTCAGTCACAACACCAGCATGGATGCCTACGGCGCCTCGATCGCAGCGGTCGGCATGGCGATAGCGCTCTACTACGGCGTATCGGGCTTTTCGTGCATCTGGTTCTACCGGCGCTTTCTCACCAAGTCGCTGAAGAATTTCGTGCTGATCGGCCTGCTGCCTCTCATCGGGGGCATCATCTTGATCTTCGTGTTCGCCAAGACGGTGTGGGATGCCCGGCTCACGAGTTATACCGATCCCGCCAGCGGTGTGTTCGGGGTCGGTACCGTACTGGTCATCGGCACACTGTTGCTGGTCGTCGGTGTACCGCTGATGCTGGTGTGCTCGAAGAAGTATCCAAAATTCTTCACCTACCGGTCCGACCCGGTGCACCTGGTACCCGACCCGTATGGTGAAGATACGTTGGCGGCGCCGTTGGGAACCTATGTCAAGGGAGGCAAGTACTAATGGCCGGTGAAATCGTGGTCGGAATCGGTCCGCAGGGCAGCGGTCACAGTGCTGCGCATTACGCGGCCAGGCTTGCGGTTGCGCTGGGGCGTCCCCTTGTGTTGGTCTTCGGTTACG
>JAYTVF010000353.1:0-4191 GCA_043744155.1 Acidimicrobiia bacterium
ACACCAGCGGACAATGCGACGGCGTTTGCGAACGTGGCCCAACTCGCGACCGTCATGCAGCAGTCGCTGCAGGACGGCTCATGGCTGACGATGCAAACCAATCGCCACGCCCTGGCGGAGGCGGTCGCGCCGTTCGTCGGCGTCGAGCCGTGGGAGCTCGCCGATGCCTGGGCCGTGACTGACCCCCGCCGTCAGATCGTGGTGTACACGGCGCTGGCTCAGCTTGCGCGTCCCTATGTTTCCTTCGGCGATCGGCCCGCCGCGGGGTTCGACTGCTCTGGCCTCACCCAGTATTCGTGGGCGACAGCGGGCATCACGCTGGAACACCAATCCGAAGCCCAAGCGGGTCAGGGGCAGCGGCGCACGTTCATCAGCGCCCTGCCTGGTGACCTACTGCACTATCCTGGGCACATCGGGCTTTTCCTAGGAGCGGGACATGCCATCGTGCACGCCGTGAATCACGAGACAGGCCTCGCCATCGGCATCGCAAACGAGCGGTCGACCACCGTCGTCGCCCCAATCGACTAGACCAGTCTGCCACCGGCACGGCGCCTCGGCCGACGAAATCCAGCTGCTACCGGCACGGCGCCTCGGCCGACGAAATCCAGCTGCTACCGGCACGGCGCCTCGAATCGACCGCCGGTCGGTGCGGAGCCGGCCCCACCGTCAGGCGATCTCGGACGACGGAGCGGTGAACTGGGCGTTGTACAGCGTCGCGTAGGAGCCGCCAGCGGCCAGCAGGGTCTCATGATCCCCGGACTCAACGATACGCCCGCCGTCCATCACCAAGATGGTGTCGGCGTCGCGGATGGTGGAGAGTCGATGGGCGATGACAAAACTGGTGCGGTTCGAACGCAACGCCAGCATGGCCCGACGGATCAAAAGTTCGGTGCGAGTGTCCACCGATGAGGTGGCTTCGTCGAGGATGAGGATGGTCGGGTCGGCTAAAAAGGCGCGAGCGATGGTGAGCAGCTGTCGTTCGCCCGCGCTGATCGTGCCGCCCTCTTCAATCACGGTGTCATAGCCGTGGGGTAGTGAGTGCACGAAGCGGTCGACGTAGGTCGCCTTGGCCGCGGCCCGGATCTGTTCGGGGGTAGCGCTAAGATTTCCGTAGGCGATGTTTTCGCCAATGGTGCCGTCGAACAGCCAGGTGTCCTGCAACACCATGCCCATGTGCGACCGCAAGGTATCGCGGGGCATCTCAGCAATGTCGATCCCGTCGAGGGTGATCCTGCCTCCGTCGAGTTCATAAAAGCGCATGAGCAGATTGACAAGAGTCGTTTTACCGGCCCCGGTTGGGCCCACGATGGCGATGGTCTTGCCCGGTTCTGCCACCAGGGAGAGGTGCTCGATGAGCACACGAGATGGGTCGTACGAGAAGCTGACATCGTTAAACTCGACCCGGCCGGTCGCCTGTTCGGCGAGGTCCCTGCCGACATCGGGCTCCTGATCAGGAGCGTCGAGCACCTCGAAGATGCGTTCGGCCGACGCAATACCCGACTGCAACACGTTGACCATTGAGGCGACCTGGGTGAGGGGCTGGCTGATCTGGCGGGAGTACTGGATGATCGCCTGCACATCCCCCAAAGTCGTCGCGCCCGAGGCCACCCGCAGACCACCGAGCACCGCAATGGCGACGTAGTTGATGTTGCCAATGAACATCATCGAGGGCTGGATCGTTCCCGAGATGAACTGCGCACCGAAACTGGCCTCGTACAGTTCGCGATTCTTCAATCGGAACGTCTCTTCCACTTCGCGATCGCGTCCGAACGCTTTCACAATGGCATGACCCGTGAATGCCTCCTCCACCAGGGCGTTGAGCATGCCGGTGTGTTTCCACTGGGCGATGAACCGCTTCTTGGACCGCGCCGCGATTTGTTTCATCATGAACAAAGACAGAGGAATGGTGATGATCGACACGAGAGCCAGGATTGGTGAGATCACGATCATCATCACCAACACGCCGAAAATGGTGAGGAAGTTGCTGAGCAGCTGAGACAGTGACTGCTGCAGGCTCTGGGCGATGTTGTCGATGTCGTTGGTGACCCGGCTCAGCAGATCGCCACGAGGCTGAGCATCGACGTAGCGCAGAGGCAGGCGATTCAGCTTGTCCTCGACCTCGGCGCGCATCCGCAGCATGGTGCGTTGCACGGCACCTGCCAAGAGGTACGACTGGCAGTAGGCCAGCAGCGACGAGAGCACAAACAGCGATATGGCCAACAAGAGCACCCGGTGCAATGAGGCGAAATCAATGCCGTTCTTGCTGCGTAGACTGTTGAAGATGATATTGGTGGCGCGTCCGAGCAGTTTGGGGCCGATGACGGCAAGGGAGACGCTGCACAGGGCCAGGGTGAGTATCGTGATCACGAGCATTCGTTCAGGGCGCAGCCGATGTATGAGGCGCCGCAGCGATGGCCCGAAGTTCTTCGACCGCTCGAGTGGCACGCCGAGAGAGGCACCCATCCGGCCCGGCCCAGGGTTTACTGCACCCATTGGTGGTCGAGGGGCAGTGGCAGAAGTGTTCGAGGTATTCATGCCGCATCCTGTTCGGTGATTTGCGAAGCGGCGATCTCGCTGTAGGTCGGGCAGGTTCGAAGCAACTCATCATGCGTGCCGAGGCCGACGATTTCGCCATCCTCTAGGACGATGATTTGGTCGGCGTTGATGATGGTCGAGATGCGTTGAGCCACCACGATGACTGTCGACGATGCCGTATAGGGTGCTAACGCGGATCGTAGGCGGGCTTCGGTGATGAGATCGAGGGCCGAGAACGTGTCATCGAAGAGATAGATCTCCGGTCGGCGTACCAGGGCACGGGCGATGGCTAGGCGTTGGCGCTGGCCGCCCGAAACGTTCGATCCACCTTGTTGAATCGCCGCGTTCAGCTCATCGGGCATCGCTCGTACAAAATCGGCAGCCTGTGCCACGGTTAGTGCCTCCCACAGCTCTTCGTCGGTGGCCGTTGGTTTGCCGTAGCGCAGGTTCGATGCCACGGTGCCCGAAAAGAGGTATGGCTTTTGTGGTACCAGCCCGATGCGGTTTCGCAGCACTTCGGGGTCGAGTTCTCCGACGTCGACGCCGTCTACCAAGACGGTGCCGTCCGTGGCGTCGAAGAGCCGCGGTACGAGGCCCAGCAGGGTGGTCTTTCCAGAGCCGGTACTGCCGATGATGGCGGTCGTCTGTCCTGCCAGCGATCGGAAGGAGATTCCGCTGAGAACCGGTGCTTCTGCACCGGGGTAGGCAAATCCGACGTCGCGAAACTCAAGAGAACCGAAGTCACCTACCTCGGTGATCGGCGACGCAGCCGTTGCTACGGAGGGAACGGTATCGAGCACCTCGTGAATGCGCTCGGCCGATACCGCGGCGCGTGGTGCCATCACTGCGATGAAGGTGGTCATCATCACCGCGAACAGAATCTGGGTGAGGTAACTGACGAAGGCAACTAGCGCCCCGACCGACAATTTCCCCTGCCCGACCCGGCCAGCACCGAACCACAGCACCGCCACACTCGACAGGTTGAGGGTGAGTAACACCACGGGGAAGAAGAAGCCCATGAGGCGACCGGACCGAAGCGAGGACTCGGTGAGGTCCTGGTTTACGCGAGCGAATCGAGAGGTTTCATGCGGCTCTCGTACAAAGGCCCGCACCACTCGGATGCCGGTCAACTGCTCTCGCAGCACCCGGTTTACGTTGTCGAGGCGGGTCTGCATGATGCGGAATTGGGGGATGAGCCGAGAGATCACCAGGCCGATGGCGACCGTGAGGAAGGGCACGCTCACCGCCAGAATCCACGAGAGGCCGACATCGGTACGCATGGCCATGACGACACCGCCAATCGCGGTGATGGGCGCCCCCACCAGCATGGTGCACGACATATTGACGAGCATCTGCACCTGCTGGACATCGTTGGTTATTCGAGTGATCAGCGACGGGGCTCCCAGGGATCCGACCTCGCGGGCAGAAAACGAAGTGACCTGATGGAACAGGGCTTCGCGCACATCGGTACCGAAACCGACCGCCGCCCGCGAGCCGTAGTAGACCGCTGCGATGGAGAACACGACCTGCACCATCGTGATCGCCAGCATGTTCAGCCCCGTCGTCCACACGAACCGGGTGTCGCCCTTTGCGACGCCTTTGTCGATGATCTCGCCGAATAGGCGCGGGAGGTATAAGGCCGCAATGCTCTGCACG
>JAYTVF010000354.1:0-4188 GCA_043744155.1 Acidimicrobiia bacterium
GCCACGCTCACGGCCCGCTTGACGCGCCTGGTCGACGACGGGTTCCTTGACCGCGTCGCCTACCAGGACCATCCGCCCCGCTTCGAATATCGCCTGACCGACAAGGGTCGAGCGTTCTTCGACGTGCTGGCCGCCATGTGGCGTTTCGGCGAGGACTGGCTGTTCGCGGAGGGTTCCCACCCGCCGATGCAGCTTGTGCGGAAGGATTCCGGCGAGCGGATCGACCCCGTCGTCGTCGATGCCAATACTGGCGAGCGCCTCGACATTCGCACCATCGGAGCCCGCCGCCGACCCGCCGACGCCACTGCCGGCCAGGGCCTGGCATCGGCAGCATCCACCCGGCACCGACCCGCCGACGCGGGGAGTTGGGGGATTTAGGGGCGTTCGGTGAACTTGGGTTTGCGCTTATCGAGGAACGAGGCGATGCCTTCTTGCCCGTCAGCGGTGAGGGCGGCCGAGGCCATGATGCCGATGGTGTGGTTATAGGCCTGGTCCTGAGGCAGATCGATCTGGGCGTAAAAGCTCTGCTTACCGTAGGCCTTCGACAGTACCGATCCTCGGGTAGCACGATGCAGCAGATCCTGGGTCGCTGCTTCCAACTCGGCGTCTGGTACGACGCGGTTCACCAAGCCCCATTCGGCGGCGGTTGTCGCGGAAATCGTATCGCCGGTCATCGCCATCTCCATGGCCCGCTTGCGTCCGACGTTGCGGGCTACGGCGACCAGCGGCGTATGGCAGAACAGGCCACCCTTGCCGCCGGGGATGGCGAACCCGGCGCTTTCGGCGGCGACCACGAGGTCACAGGTTGCGACCAACTGGCATCCGGCCGCCACGGCCAGGCCGTGCACTCGCGCCACGACCGGTTGGGGGATGTCTTGGATGGTGTCCATCATCTCGGTGCACACCTCGAAGAGATGGCGAGTCGCCTTCAAGTCGGCGCCCATCATGTCGGCAAAATTGTGTCCGGCCGAAAAGACCGACCCGTTGGCGGCCAAGATGACGCCATCGGCCGGACCCGAAGCGATCTCTCGAAGCGCCGCTGTCACCTCGAGCATGACCGCAAGAGACAGAGCGTTGCGCTTGTCTGGCCGATCAAGCGTCAAGGTCGCGAATCGACTGTCGAAGGTCACCGTCACATGTTGATAGCTCACATCCACATCATCGCGCCGAAGTCATCCTCAGTGTCACGGCGACGAACATACGCACCGAAGTCGGCCCACACACCAACCGGCCCGCGCCGCCCGTCCAACCACCACGAGCGGTTGGCCCGATGCCACCGCGGGAGTGCTACACGCCGAGAAGGCTGGAGCTGCGGGGGCGGAGATAGGCCGTGTAGGTGACGCCGACACAGATGGCGTAGTAGCAGACGAACACGGCGTAGGCCCGCGTGCCGGTGCCTGTCGACAAGAAGCTCTGACGCAGCGCCAGGTTTACCAGCACTCCACCAAAGGACCCGATGGCACCGGTGACGCCAATCAGCGCCCGCGACCGGCGCTTGGCCACGCGGTCGGCTTCGGTGCTGTCGAAACCGCTCGCCAGCGCATCCTGTGCCTGAGAACGAAAGATCGTCGGGATCATTTTGTAGATCGATCCGTTGCCGATTCCGGCCAGCATGAACAGCACCACAAATGCGGCCAGGAAGAGCCACAGCATTCTGTTGACCGAGGCCACGACTATGGCTGTCCCGCCGAACATCATGAAGGTGAACGTGATGGTTGTTACCAAGGCGCCGCCGTAGCGATCGGCCAGTTTGCCTCCGGCCGGCCGGGTAAGCGACCCCAGCAACGGTCCAAGGAAGGTGAGATACGCGGCCTTTACCGGGGTGGTGAAGATGGACGAGAACTGGACAAGCAACACCTGCCCGAAGGCGAAGCTGAACCCGATGAACGAACCGAACGTACCGATGTACAGCATGGCGATGAGCCAGGTATGCCGCTGCTGAGCGACGTCGCGCAGCGCTCGTTTGTCGTTCCGGGCCGAGGTCAGGTTGTCCATATATCGCGCGGCGCACAACGCCGACACGACGATCAGGGGCATGTACACGGCCAGCAAGAGTCGCGGGTGATTCCGGCCAGCAAGGGTGAGTACTGCCAAGCCAACCAATTGCGTGGCCGCTACGCCGATGTTGCCGCCGCCGGCGTTCAGGCCGAGAGCCCAGCCCTTGAGTCGTTGCGGATAGAAGGAGTCGATGTTGGCCATGGAGGATGAGAAGTTTCCGCCACCTACTCCGGCCAGTGCGGCGCCGAGCAGCAACATCTTCAACGACACACCCGGCTTGAGCACCACGGCGATGTACGAGGTGGGAATCAACAGGATGAACGCGCTGACAACCGTCCAATTGCGACCGCCGAATCGGGCCACGGCCAGTGTGTAGGGCAGGCGGAGCGCCGCACCCACCGCGGCTGGCGTGGACGTCAGCAGGAACTTATCCGCCGGCGTCAGGCCGTACTCCTTGCCGAGAAAGAGTATGAAGACCGACCAAAGGCTCCACACACAGAAGCCGACGTGCTCGGACAGAATGGAAAACACCAGATTCCGATGGGCAATTCGGTCGCCGCCGGCCTCCCATGCCGTCAGATTCTCAGGATCCCAGTCTGTGATCCATCGGGACCGGGGCCGCGCAGTGGCGCTGGCAACGGCCGGTGCATCGGCCAGGGAGGGGAGCTCGCTCGTCGAAATGGTGTCAGGAGATATCGCCATGCCAGAACGCTACGGACCGCCGATTTCGCCCCAGTATCGTCTCTAAGGCAATCGCGTGACTGCCCGCTCACCCCGGGCACTGCCCACTTGTGAGCGTCCGACGGCCGCACGATGGCTGGGTACGGCGCGAGCGATGGACGGCCAGCGCGAACAGTAGGTCGCGCCCGTTTGTGCATACTGAGTATTGACAATCTAGTTACTTGGTATGCATACTGCGTAACATGTCGATCAAGGATGGACTGCTGGCGTTGCTGGCACATCAGCCGAAGTATGGCTACCAACTCAAGAGCGAGTTCGAGGAGCACACCGGCGGGGTCTGGCCGCTGAATGTTGGCCAGGTGTACACCACTCTGGACCGATTGCAGCGTGACGAGTTGGTCTCCGCCGGAACCGCCGACGGTGAGGGCCGCACGTCGTACGCCATCACCAAGGCGGGACGCAAGGAAGTGACGGCGTGGTTCACATCCGCCCACCACGACAACAGCCCCCCGCGGGATGAGTTGATGATCAAGGTGCTGCTGGCCATAGTGACCCCCGGGGTCGATCCGCGTGATGTGATCGACGCCCAACGGGCCGGGCTCATGACCGTACTGCGGGGCCACCGACGAAAGCTGCAGCAGGCCCAAGCCACCCTCAGCACCGACCCCCCGGCCGCCGCCGCCGACGCCGACGCCGCCGACGCCGCCGACGCCGAGGCCAAAGCGACCCGGATCGCCGCCGCCCACCCCGACGCCGATCAGCTGACGAGCGTCCTCATCTTTGACGCCCTCGTCACCCGAGTAGAGGCCGAGCTGCGGTGGCTCGACGTCTGCGACCAACGCCTACGAACCGCTGCCACTCTCTCGCTCCCAAAGGGGAACATCACATGAGCCCGATCCTCGAATTCCGTGCCGTAGAACGTCGCTTCAAAGACGGCGACCGCTTGGTGTACGCCGTGCACGGTGCCACCTTCACCGTCAACGCAGGTGAGTTCGTGGCCGTGATGGGTGCCTCGGGAAGCGGGAAGTCCACGCTACTGAACCTGGCCGGCGGGCTCGACGAACCGACCGGTGGGCATGTGTTGGTGCATGGCCGAGATCTCTCGGGCCTCTCACGCTCCGAACTGGCCGAGGTGCGCCGCACCCACGTCGGCTACGTGTTCCAGCGTTTAAACTTGGTGCCGTCACTCACCGTTGTCGAGAACGTGATGCTGCCCCTCGAGCTTGATGGCACCAAGGCGAAACCAGCCCGAGCCCTGGCCCGCCAAGCCCTCGCTGACGCCGGAATCGCCGATCTCGCTGACCGTTTCCCCGACGACGTTTCCGGTGGACAACAGCAGCGAGTGGCCATCGCCCGCGCCATCGTGGGTGACCGTCAGCTGCTTTTGGCCGATGAGCCGACCGGTGCCCTCGACACCGTAACGGGCGAAAGCGTGCTGAACCTGCTCGCCGCCCAAGTCGCCAAAGGTCGCACCGTCATCCTGGTCACCCACGAACCGCGCTACGCCAG
>JAYTVF010000355.1:0-4187 GCA_043744155.1 Acidimicrobiia bacterium
TTCCGCAGAGGGCATGGCGGGTCTTTCCGCTTCGGTGACGATTTTACGCCTGGCACCACCGTCGTCATCGCGGTGACCGGCGCCAACATCGACGATCCGACGAGTCCTAGCCCGTCCTAGCCCCACACAATTCCCGGCCACGGTGTCGTGATGGGAGCAGTAACGAACGTGTCCGAGTCAACTTGGTAACCAGAAGGGTCCGCTATGGCTACTTCTTCACAGTTGTCGTCGGTACCTCGTCCTGGATACCGAGCAATTTTGGATCAGCGAGGTATACGTGGCCATCCGTTCGACCATTGAGTTGCGTAACAACCAGCACTAGCCGCAGAACACCTGTGACATCAACGCTCACTGGCACCATTTTTCCTAGCTCGATCTCGTACTCACCAAGTAATCGACCGTCGCCGAACAACTCGAGCTTTGCCTGAAGCGTTGCCGCAGACCGATCATCGAATACAAGATCCCCGGTGAGGAGGCGAAACCCCCGGCTCAGATCGAACGAGATCGATGCAGACGGAGAGTAAGTACTGAACCGAACTGACCTGTTGTACGTCTTGGCGTTCCCCTTTATTGCCTCACCACTGGTGTTTGCTGCGTCGGCGGCTACGGCTTGCAGTTGGGAAAGGAAGACAACGACCGGTCGATGTGCTACCGACAAGGCCACCTCGGCGGCGTTGGCAGTGCCGGCTGGAGGGTTCTGGCTGAGAACAAGGCCATCGGCTTTTGTTTCGTTAATCACGGCTGACTCTGTAACCTTGAAACCTTGCAGTTCGAGCCGAGATTTGGCATCGCCGAACGTTAGACCGACCACCTCAGGAACGGTCGGCGGCTTCACGGAGAACGTCAGGGTCACCGTTTGCGAAAAGGGTGCCCCTGCTGTGGGATCTTGGCTGATGATCGTACCCTCAGGTTGCGCCGCTATTTGCTGGCGCTCGGAGATACGAACGTTGTACCTGGTCAGCTGGGCTTTCGCGTCGGTGAGCTGCTGACCAACCAAATCCGGCATCGCCTTCGGTATGGCAATCGTCGTCGTTGTTGTGGGCGCTGCGGTCGTCGTTGTCAGCGCTGTCGTGGTGGGTGGGCTGGTCGTCGTAGCAGTTGACAGTGCGACTGTTGTGGCAGGCCCGGTCGTAGGTGAGACTGTCGTCACATTCGCAGAGGTTGGGGTCGGCGCAGTTGAGCCTGACAGAACAGTAGCGCCTTTCTTTCCGCTGCCGCAGGCCCCCACGATCAGACAGCCAACTAGAACCATCCCCGCAATATTCATCCGCATGAACGAACTCTAGACAATTTGCGGATCCAAAAGATAGAGGGAAATCTCGGCATTGTTGCAGTCAAAATCGTCATGTGACCTGGACGAGACTCGGATAGAAACCTCACCCGCCGGTAGCTCGACAGCGATCAACGTTGGGGAGATGCCAGTCACAATAAAGGGTTTCGGCGGCGTCGACGGTCCGATCACGACAACTTCGACAGATATGCCCGGGGTTGCTTTCTCGGCCAGCATCGCTTGGGTGGACAGCCGCCCCCTGGCGTCAAGCGTGAAACGAATGGTGGCCTCGGAGGTCGGTCCACAACCGTTGCCGTTCAAATCGACGATTAGGGACTTGGTAAACGGTATCCCGTTGCGCCGAGCGACCCCATCAGAAACCCTCCCGTCGAATGTCAGGCTCAGCTCCGTAACAAACTGCCCGGCCGACCGGGCACTGTTGCCCGTTATCCGCGTCGAGGTCGACATCACTGAGGAAGGTTGAGTTGGCGCGGGCAGGGTGCTGTCGACGGGCTTTCGTCCGGCGGTAGTCAACGGGGCGGAGAATAGCCAAGTCAGGGCCAAGACGCACACGATGCCCGAAGCTGGCACGAGCCACCTTGGTCGGTGCCGAACGTGAAGGAGTACCTCCAGTCCGAAGGTAAACGCGGCCACCGCAACGGAGAGTCTGGCGGCCGCCGAGGTCGACCAGCCCCAGTATGTGACTGCTGCAGCAGCGGCAACCACAGCGGCGCCAGTGGCCTTGGTGACCTCGACCGCGAGCGATAGCTTTTCGGTCCTGTTCACAGGTGCACACCGCCGAACCAATTGTCTGCCTATCCGCAAGTCTAGCCGATTGGCCGAGAGCTCCGGTTGTGTCCAACGCCACCGATGTTGCCCAGAGCTCGGCATACCGGCGTCTACGACGGTATAGATAGTCTCGACACCCGGACCAAGACGCCTTCAGCCCTGCGGCACACCTAGCGAACTGGACGTCAACTAGACGCGCCAGCGACGCATCGAGAAGGCGCAGGCGCGCAGGCGGCGAAGTATGGGATCCGACCGAAATGCTCGCCACCGACACCGCGCCGATCGGAACACCGCGACGGAGTATGGGGCCGCGACACACCGGGTCCCCTCATGATCGCAAGCGACGCCTTCGGCAACTCGTCGCGAACAATCCAGGAGTAACGATCGTCTGCATGGTCAGCGCATCAGCGGTCGCTTCAGCGTGTCGGCGACGGTGGTTCGTTGCTGAAAGGCAGCCCAGAAGACCTCGATTCGATCGCTACTTCAGGACGCAATCCACGATCGGCCGGCATCGATCTTTCCGTAACGACGCACCTTCGCGGTGCTATCGGCCTGCCCCCGTGGCGGCCTTTGCTCAGTTCATGTTCGGGAAGCCGGGCGGCAGTTGCGGCATACCGAAGCGGCCTTTCTTCCCCTTTTTGCCGCCTTTTTGGCCGAAGCCTCCCATCCGTTTCATCATCTTCTGCATGTCTTGGAACTGTTTCACGAGGCGACCGACATCGCCCGGCGTCGAACCGCTGCCTTTAGCAATGCGCTCTCGTCGACTGCCGTTGATCAGATCTGGGCGGCGGCGTTCTTCGCTCGTCATCGAGTGGATGATGGCCTCGATCGGCTTGAGGGCATCGTCACCGATCTCGGCGTTCTTCAGTTCTTTCGGAATACCCGGCATCATGCCGATGATCCCGGAAAGCGGGCCCATCTTCTTAATGGCCTGCATCTGCTCCAAGAAGTCGTCGAGTGTGAATTCGCCGTCCATCAGCCGCTCAGCAGCCTTCTCGGCGGTGTCCTTGTCAAACGCCCTTTCGGCCTTGTCGATCAAGGTGAGCATGTCGCCCATACCCAGGATCCGCTGCGCCATTCGGTCGGGGTAGAACTGATCGAAGGCGTCAAGCTTCTCACCCGTGGACGCGAACGCGATTGGCTTGCCGACCACTTCCTTCACCGACAGCGCGGCACCACCTCTGGCGTCACCGTCGAGTTTCGACAGAATCACTCCGTCGAGGGCAAGAGCCTGATGGAATGCCTCGGCCGTCTGCACTGCATCCTGCCCGGTCATGGCGTCGATGACCAGGAATGTGTACGTCGGATTCACCGCGGCCGAAATCTGGCGAACCTGTTCCATCAACTCGCCATCAATCGACAAACGACCAGCGGTGTCAACGATGACGACATCGCGACCGAGGCGCTTGGCTTCCTCCATACCGCGAGCGGCGACGAAGACGGGGTCACCATTGCCACGCTTGGCGGCGTCGTCGTCGGAGAAGACCGGTACGTCGATCTGACGACCAAGGGTGCGGAGCTGATCGATGGCGGCCGGACGTTGGAGATCTGCACCGACCAGTAGAGGCTGTCGACCCTGGGCCTTGAAGTAGCGGGCCAATTTGGCCGAGTTTGTCGTCTTGCCAGAGCCCTGAAGCCCCGCCATGAGTATGACGGTCGGGGGCTTGGGCGAGTACTGCATCTTGAAGCCTTCGCCGCCGAGCGCAACGGTCAACTCGTCGTAGACGGCCTTTATTACCTGCTGGCTCGGATTCAGGGCCTTCGACAGCTCAACCCCGACGCATGCGGCTCGAATGCGATCGGTCAAGCCTCGCACCACACGGATATTGACGTCGGCTTCCAACAGCGCGGTTCGCACCTCGGCCAACATCGCGTTGATGTCGGCTTCGGTCAGACGTCCACGACCGCGGAGCTTCTTGAAAATGCCGTCGAAACGGTCAGATAGGGAGTCAAACATCGCCGTAGAGGCTAGCCCGCACAAGACGATTCCGGTGAGTTGCCGTAGGCGAGACGCAAAGGGCCATACGAATCAGGCAGAATGAGCGAATGAGCGGACAGCTATGGACTGTTAGCGACATCGCCGCCGATCTCCGCCAACTTGGCGTTGCGGCGGGAGATGTCGTGATGG
>JAYTVF010000356.1:0-4169 GCA_043744155.1 Acidimicrobiia bacterium
AGTTCCATGGCGCGCGTGATCTTCTTGGTGGCCTGGACGCTACGGATGCGTCCTCGCAGGGCTCGTTCTTGACCGCCAGCCATCGTTACTCCGTGGCCAGGGTCTTGTTTGAGTGGGCGTCGCCGACGGCATCGGCATCGACCGACGCCGGGTCAACGGCGCGAACGCCGCCACCCTGAGCCGTGGTCTTGAAGCCCTTCTTGAAGGACAGCACGATGTCGCCGAGGGAGTCGGGAACCGACGCCTTCGGGTCACGAAGGGTGGCCAACAGACCGGCCTGCGACGACCGCATATGGCTGAGCAACTCGGACTCGAAGCGACGCACGTCAGCGACGGGCAGATCGTCGAGGTACCCCTTGGTACCGGCGAACACCGAAACGACCTGCTCTTCGACGGGCATTGGGCTGTTGAGCGACTGCTTCAGCAGTTCGACCAGGCGATACCCACGCTCGAGCTGAGCCTTGGAAATGGCGTCGAGCTCGGAGCCGAAGGTAGCGAAGGCTTCCAGTTCACGGAACTGGGCCAGGTCGAGCTTTAGCGTGCCGGAAACGGCTTTCATCGACTTGATCTGGGCCGCGCCACCGACTCGGGATACCGAGATGCCGACGTCGACCGCCGGGCGAACGCCCGACTTGAACAGGTTGTCCTGCAGGTAGACCTGGCCGTCGGTGATGGAAATCACGTTGGTCGGGATGTAGGCCGAAACGTCACCACCCTTGGTCTCAATCACCGGCAAAGCAGTGAGCGAGCCGGCGCCGAGGTCGTCGGACAGCTTGGCGGCGCGCTCAAGCAGGCGGGAGTGCAAGTAGAACACGTCTCCGGGATATGCCTCACGGCCCGGCGGGCGGCGCAGCAAAAGCGACATCTGGCGATAGGCCTCAGCCTGCTTGGAGAGATCGTCGTACACGATGAGGGCATGCTCGGAGTTCTCCATCCAGTGCTGGCCCATGGCGCAACCGGCATAGGGAGCCAGGTACTTGAAGGGGGCGGGATCGGAAGCTGGAGCTACTACGACGACGGTGTATTCAAGTGCACCATGCTGGCGAAGCACCTCCACCGTCTGAGCTACGGTGGAACCCTTCTGGCCGATAGCGACGTAGATACACTTCACGCCGAGACCTTTTTGGTTCAAGATGGCGTCGACCGCAATGGTGGTCTTGCCCGTCTTGCGGTCACCGATGATGAGCTGGCGCTGGCCACGACCGATAGGAGTCATGGCGTCCACAGCCTTGATGCCGGTCTGCAGCGGCTCGTGCACGGGCTTGCGGCCCATGATGCCAGGCGCCTGGATTTCCATGCGGCGAAGTTGGGTACCGACGAGGGGTCCCTTCCCGTCGATGGGTTCGCCAAGGCCGTTCACCACTCGACCGAGTACCCCGTCGCCGACGGGGATCGACAGAATCTTGCCGGTGGCCTTGACCGTCTGGCCCTCTTCGATGCCGCTCGACTCGCCGAGGATGACGGCGCCGATCGAGGCTTCGTCGAGGTTCAGGGCAATGCCGATAGAGCCGTCTTCGAATTCGAGCATCTCATTGACCGAGGCGTTCGGGAGACCCGACACACGGGCAATACCGTCACCTACTTCGGTGACCCGCCCGATGGTCTTGGCTTCCAGCGACGGCTCGAAACCTTCGAGGTTCTTCTTCAGTGCAGCGGCGATGTCGCCGGCGTTGATGGTGAGCTCTGCCATATGTAAACGATCTCCTAGAGCTTGGCTTTGAGCTGGTCGAGGCGGGTGCGCACGCTGCCGTCGATGACCTGGTCATCGATCTGGGCAATGAGGCCACCGAGAACAGCCGGGTCGATGATGACTTTCACTTCTACGGATTTGCCCGTGGCGTTGGCCAGGGCAGCCGCGAGGCGAGTCTTTTGGTCGTCCGTGAGCGCAATTGCGGAGCGGACCTCGGCAACAGCCTTGGCTTTGCTGCCGGCGGCTCGCTGGACGAGCTTGGCGATGATGGCGGGAAGATCTTTCCCACGCCCAGAGCCAACCACGAAGCTGATGAGTTGCGTGGTGGTGGCGCTGGCCTTGCCGCCGAGCAGGTCTTCCACGACGGCTTGGCGTTTTGCGGCGGGTACCAGATCGTCAGTGAGCGTGTTCTTCAATGCGTCGGAGCCTTCGAGGGCTCGGCCAAATCGGAACAACTCGTCTTCGACGGTGTCGAGGGTGCCCTCAGCCTGGGCCACGTTGAACATGGCGTCGGCGTAGGCATCGATGTATTCGGCGCTCATTTTGCGGCTCCAACCTTGGCGATGAAGTCTTCGATGAGGCTGACAAGCGTGGCGTTGTCGAGGCTGCCGGTGACGACGTGCTCGGTGGCGGCCGAAGCCAACGTTGCCACCTGGCTCTGAACCTCGGCGGTCAGCCGACCCTGGCTGGCGTCGATGTCGGCGACTGCCTTGGTTTCAGCCTCAGCGGCTTCGACCTCGATGCGGGAACGGCCTTCGGACAGCACACGAGCGGCGGTGACGTCGGCCTCGGCCAGAATGCGGGCTCGTTCGGCGTCGATGTCACCCTTATCCGACCGGATGGTGGCGGCCAGGTTGATCGAGTTCTGCCGGTTGTTGTGGGCCTGCAGCAAGTCCTTGCCGATAGCTTCGGAGCGGGCGGCGAGCGCCTTCTTCCATGCCGGGAGCAGAAACTTCACAAGTGCGCCAATGATGATCAGCGAGGCGAGCCCGCCGTAGATGATCTCGAAGGTCTCGGGCAGCCACGAATGCTCGGTGGTGGTACGAACGCCCTCTTCAGCGGCAGTGCGTATGATGGCGAGAATCACTTCACCCCACCCATCGCGGTAGCGACGGCAGAGCGCACAATCGCGGCATCGGGAACCTTGCCGAGCACCATGTTGGCAACCTGGCTGGCCACCTCGGACGCAGCAGAGGCGACTTGATCGGCGACGGCAGCCTTGGCGGCATCGCCCGCAGCAACCGCTTCGGTGCGCCGAGTAGCGAGGCGGGCGTTGACGCCTGCCATCTTCTCGGTGCGTTCAGTCTCAATGGTTTGACGAGCAGCCTCGACACGTGCGGCCGCTTCGTCACGGACCTTGGCCAGGTCGGCCTGGTAGTCGGCAACTTCCTGGTGCGCTCCGTCACGAATGGCGTCAGCTTCGACCAAGGTCTTGGCCACATGCTCTGTGCGGGCGACCATGGCGCCGTGCACCTTCGGGTAAAAGACATAGCGGATCAGCGCCAGAAGAACGAGGAAGCAGGCGAGGCCTACGATCAGTTCTTTGGGCTCGACCTGCAACGGGCTGGGGTCGTCTGCGACGACTTCCGTGCCGGTTTGCGTCTCAGCTACGTTCGTCGCCTCGGCCACCGTGGTATCGGTGGTGGCGGTGAGGCGAAGCGAGACGAGGCTGCCGTTCGCCACGGTGGCGTGGGTGATACTCATCAATGCCTCCTTGGGCTGCTCGTCGGGCGAATCATCAAGTGGGAGTTACTTGACGAGGAAGACCACGACGAAGCCGATAAGGGCAAGGGCTTCGGTGAAGGCGATGCCGAGGAACATCGTGGTACGGACCATGCCTGCCGACTCGGGCTGGCGTGCCATAGCCTCCACTGACTTACCGACGATGTAACCAATGCCGATGCCGGGGCCGATGGCAGCGAGGCCATAGGCGAAACCAGCAACGCTGCCGGAGACTCCGGCGGTGGCGGCGAGGATTGAAACTGCTTCCATGTTGATGCGTCTCCTGTGTTGGAGGGACTGCTCGGTGATTCCGAGATCTCTTTGGGTGGACTAGGTGAAAAACGGTTTGGAGCTCAATGCTCCGGGTGAGCCGAGCTGCCGATGTAGACGCCAGCGAGCATCGAGAAGATGTAAGCCTGCAAGAACGCCACCAGCACCTCGAATGCGGTGAGGAACAGCAGCATCAGGAACGGTAGCCAGACGATGCCGGCCAGGATGCCCGAATGCACCAGGGCGTCCATCATGAGAGCGAAGGTGAACAGCAGAATGTGTCCGGCCATCATGTTGGCGAAGAGTCGGACGGCCAGCGAGAACGGCCGCACCAGAATGGTCGAGACCAGTTCGATCACGCCGACCAGCGGCTTTAGCGCCACCGGAACACCGGGTGGCCAGGCCAGCGACGTGAAGTACTTGATGCCTTGATGCTTGACACCGACGGCGATAAACACAACCCACACGATCAGAGCCAGGAATAGCG
>JAYTVF010000357.1:0-4161 GCA_043744155.1 Acidimicrobiia bacterium
CGTACGCGGTAGACGCGAATTAGGAGCCGAGGAGGGCGCTGGCGATCTCCGTCCACTGGGCGATGGGGGCTTCCCGGCCGTCTTGCAACACCTGGATGCACACGTGATCGGCGCCGGCGTCGTGATGCTGCCTGACCCGGTCGGCGATCTGGTCGGCCGTCCCCCATGCCACGATGGCGTCGACGAGTCGGTCACTGCCACCGTCGGCTCGATCTTCCTCGGTGAAGCCGGATCGCAGCAGGTTGTTCCAATAGTTCGGCAGCCCGAGATAGATCTTCATTCCGGCCCGAGCGATGCGACGTGCCTCGGCCGCGTTGGTCTCAAGCACAACCATCTGCTCGGGAGCGAGCAGGGCGTCGGCCCCCATCACGTCACGAGCGATCGCCGTATGTTCGGGGGTCGTGAAGTACGGGTGGGCTCCGTTGGCTTGTGTTGCGGCCAGCTCGAGCATCTTTGGTCCGAGCGCAGCCAGCACTCGGCCGGCGTCATGCTCGGGTCCGCGTGCCATGAACAGCGCCTTGTCCATGCGGGCCAGGTAGTCGACCATATAGCTGTACGGCCGGCTGTAGTCGTGCTTGCGTACACCGGCGACGAGGTGCCCGTGACTCACCCCGAGCCCCAGAAGAAAGCGATCGGGGAAGGCCTCGGTCACCGTTTTCTGGCCAGCCAGCATGGTCATGGCATCACGGGCGTAGATGTTGGCGATGCCGGTGGCCAGTTTGAGATTCTCGGTCGCCGACAGCAAGATGGCCGAGCTGACAAACGGATCCCGTCCGACAGCCTCGGCCACCCAAAGTGCAGAAAATCCCAGTTCTTCTACGATGCGGGCCGCTGCCTTGGCGTCAGGCGTCGACAACGCGTCTATGCCACCGAACCAGATGCCGTACCGACCGATGTCTACCCGAGGCTTGACCATCGGGCGAGTGTAGACGCCGCGTAGGATCCCGCCACGTTGGACTCGTGCGTCGTACCGACCCCAGCCCAACGGGCCAGTTCACCGGCCAGGTCGAGTCTCTTCACCCCGGCACCGCTGCCGGATGGGTCGTTGGCCGAATGTGGTGTCGCCCACATCACCTCGAACTCGATGCCGTCGGGATCTTTGGCATACAGCGACTTTGACACCGTGTGGTCGCTCTCACCCACAAGGGCGCCATCGTCAAGCAGAGTCTGGCGGATAGCCGCCAGGTCGTCGATGGTGTCGACCTGCCATGCCAGGTGATAGAGACCCTTGTGTCCGTGCTGCGGACCGGGCTGGTTCACCCCGACCTCGAACATGCCGAGATCGTGATCGTTGGTGCTGCCCGCTGACCGCAGGAATGCGGCCCCGGGCATCTGAATCCTGACCTCGAAACCCAGATGACGAGTGTAGAAATCCACCGATCGATCGACGTTTCCGACATACAGCACGGCGTGATTCAGTCGCTGCACGCTCGCCATAGAACTAGGCCCTAACGGCTTCGATGTCGAGCTCGATCTTGACCTTCTCACCGATAACAACGCCACCAGCTTCGAGCGCCATGTTGTACTCGATGCCCCAATCCTTGCGGTTGATCTCGGTGACGGCACTGAACCCGGCTCGGGTGCCGCCCCACGGATCTCCGTTGACACCCTCGAACTCGACGTCGAAGGTCACTGGGTGGGTGATGCCGGCAATGGTGAGATTACCCTTCATCTTGCCCTCATCGCCGTCGGCGTCGATTGAGGTGCTCACGAACGACATAGTGGGGTTGGTCTCGACGTTGAAGAAGTCGGCGCCGAGCAAATGGCCGTCGCGGTTGGCGTCGCCGGTCGATACCGACTTCAATTCAACCGTAGCTTCCACGGTGGAATCCTCCACCTTGTCGCCGACAGTGATGGAACCGCTGAAGGCGCTAAACGAACCGCGCACCTTGGCAATCATGAGGTGGCGGGCGACGAAACCGACGCGTGAATGCGAGGCGTCGATGTTCCAGGTACCGGGGGTGAGGCTTGAGATGCTGGCCATGGGATGTCCTTTTCGTGGATTTACTTTCCGAGGAAGAGACTACCCGAATATATCTTCTTGTCAAGATGTTTCCTTGAAAGATAGACTGTTCGAGTGAACGACGGCGATGTCATAACCAGCTGGGGCCTTGTGGTCGAAGGATTCCACGCAGTGCAACGGCTACTCGAGGCAGATCTCAATGCGACCGAACTGCCACCCGTCTGGTTTGAAGTGCTGCTGCGCCTAGTGCGCACACCCGGCCATCGCCTGCCGATGACGCAATTGGCAGACGAGGTGTCGTTCTCCAGCGGTGGCTTCACCAAGCTCGCCGACCGGATTGCCGAAGCCGGCTACGTCGAGCGGGTGGCCTGTCCGGGCGATCGTCGGGTCACATGGATGACCCTGACCGACGAGGGGAACAAGGTCATCACAACCGCACTCGAACGTCACGTGGTGTGCCTACGTGGTGCGGTGGCTGACGTGCTGGGTGAACAGAGGCTTGTCGAACTCGGCGAGTTAATGCGTGCCCTCAGAGATCGCCATCGCCACCCCCGAGGCTCGTGTTAGGTTCCAAACATGACTGACAACACCTCCACAGCGGTCGTCACCTTTACCGATATGGCCCACGGGACCCGGGCCGACTATGACCTGGTCTTTGCCCACGAAGAGGTGCAGATCGACTCGCAGGCCGATCGTGTGATGGCCTGGCTGGGTCAGATGGGGGGCCCATCGCCGTACCATATTTCGCGGCTCGATCACGTGCTGCAGTCGGCCACCAGAGCCGAGCGCGACGGCGCCGACACCGAGACCGTCGTGTGCGCACTGTTGCACGACATCGGCGACATCATCGGCACCGCCAATCATTCTCAGGTAGCCGCGGCCCTGCTGCGTCCGTATGTCAGCGAGCAAAACTATTGGGTCGTGAACCACCACGGCCTGTTCCAGGGGTACTACTACTTCGGGCACTACGACCGTGATGCGAACGAGCGCGACCGATACAAGGATCACCAGTTCTACGACGCGTGTGTTCGCTTTTGTGCCGACTGGGATCAGAACTCGTTCGACCCCAAGTATCAGACGCAGCCGCTCGAACATTTCGAGCCCATGGTTCGCGAGATATTTGCCCGCCCACCGGCCGACATGTTCTGATCGGTGGCTGATTGTCGAGCAGTCGGCCCTCGACTACGTGTCGGTCGGAGCGACTACCCGGCCACGACGGGCCAGCCAGGCCACCAGACGATTTGAGCGCCTCGCCCAACTGCTGGCCCGGTAGGCGCCCAGGAACAACCCGAGCCCGAGCACCTCGAGACCGACAGAAACGGGGAATTTCCAATCGTCAAGCGGACTCACGACGCCGACGTCGCTGTCAGTCGCCTTGATATACACCTGCTCGCCAAGGGCCAGATCACGTCGGTCGACAAATTGGATCACCCGCCCGTCGCGCACGTACCCGTAGACCTTTGTGCCGTCTTGCCGCAGTGAGGCCTGCACAATGTGCACCCGATAGGTGTTCTGCCCGCGTTGGTGGAAGGCGTGGTTCGACATCAGCAGGCCAGAGGCGAAGACGACGAGTCCGGCCACCAGCACGATAGCGGCAGGTCGGGTGGCGTGCTTGGCAGTACTAATGCCGATGCGGGCGTGGGCAGCGGCCCGGCCGCCAGCGCTCTTGGCGAAGATCACCATGCCCACAATGGCCGCCGCGAGCGACCCCATCCCGATGAGCAACGACTGCCAGAACCAGCCAGCCCCAGACTGGGCGTTTACCGCCAACCAACCAAGGACGCCGACCAACACGGCCAGAACGAGCGACAACCGAAAGCTCCAGAACAACTGGTGCCACGCTGATTGCTCTGGCGGCGGCAGCACGAAGACCTCAGGGCTCTCCGCTCCAGGTGCTTGGGCTGCGGCGAAACCGAGCTTGTGTCCAAGTCCGGGCGCGTCGAGCTGGGTCTTTACGGCTTCGTAGGCCAGTCTCACCGCGTTGGTTCGCACCGCCTCGGATACCTCGAACTGGGTGGTTTCCAGGCCGACGTGGGGCACCACGAGCAGAATGTCGTCGTCACCGTAGCCCGACCACGGCACCACTTCGGTGGCAACGCCGATCGCCGATTGGCCCGCAGGGATGATGGTGTCGGCAATCATCCGGCTGATTCCGATGATGGCGACGATGGCCAGAAATGATACGCCAGCTGTCAGGA
>JAYTVF010000358.1:0-4153 GCA_043744155.1 Acidimicrobiia bacterium
TTGATGATCTCATCGGCGATGACGACGGGGACCTGCTGATACGAGTTGAACTGCATGGTGTAGGTCGCCCGGCCCTGGGTGCGGGAACGGAGGTCGGTACTGTAGCCGAACATCTCCGACAGCGGAACCTGAGCCCGCACCACTTGGGTGTTGCCACGGGCTTCCATACCTTCGATACGACCTCGACGGCTGGACAAGTCACCCATGACGTCGCCCATGTAGTCGTCCGGGGTGACGCACTCGACCGACATGATCGGCTCGAGCAGCACCGGGGCGGCCTTGCGGGCGCCTTCTTTGAAGGCCATCGAACCAGCGATCTTGAACGCCATTTCGCTGGAGTCGACGTCGTGGTAGCTACCGTCGAGCAGCGTGGCCTTCACATCGACCGTCGGGTAGCCAGCCAGCACGCCCGAGTCGAGCGCCTGCTGGATGCCTTGATCAACGGCGGGAATGTATTCACGGGGAATTCGACCGCCGGTGACCTTGTCTTCGAACTGGTAGCCACCGCCCGGACCCGTCGGGCTGAGGGTGATGACGACGTGTGCATACTGGCCGGTTCCACCGGTCTGCTTGATGTGCTTATAGACGATGTTCGGCACTTCTTTGGTGATGGTCTCGCGATAGGCCACCTGCGGCTTGCCGACGGTGGCATCGACGTTGAATTCACGCAACATGCGGTCGACGAGCACCTCGAGGTGGAGCTCACCCATCCCCGAGATAACGGTCTGGCCGGTCTCCTCGTCGGTACGCACCCGGAAGGTAGGATCCTCTTCGGACAGCGAGTAGAGGGCCTTGCCCAACTTCTCCTGGTCGTTTTTGGTCTTCGGCTCGACCGCGACGTGGATGACCGGCTCGGGGATCTCGATACGCTCGAGAACGATCGGGTTCGCCCGGTCGCACAGCGTGTCACCGGTAGTGACCTGCTGGAAACCAAGGCCAGCCACGATGTCGCCAGCGCGGGCGATGTCGAGGTCTTCGCGCTGGTTGGCGTGCATCAACAAAATGCGACCGAGGCGCTCGCGACGTTCTTTGGTCGAGTTGTAGACCTCGTCACCCTTGCTGATCGAACCCGAGTACACCCGGAAATAGGTCAGCTTGCCGAAGCGGTCGGCCACGATCTTGAAGGCCAGGGCCGAGAACGGCGCCGACTCATCGGCAGCGCGTGTGATGGGCTGGTCTTTGGGGTCAAGGCCCGTTGCGTCCGGGATATCAAGGGGCGACGGCATGAAGTCGATGACCGCGTCGAGCATGGGTTGCACCCCCTTATTCTTGAAGGCCGAGCCGCACAGCACCGGCACGAAGCTGAACGCCAGGGTCCCTTTACGGATGACGGCCTTGAGGTCTGCTTCGGTGAGTTCCTCGTCATTGAGGTACTTTTCCATGAGCGCATCGTCTTCGACGCAGATGGTGTCGAGCAGCTTGGTTCGCCATTCGTTGGCCTGCTCGACCATGTCAGCCGGGATCTCAAGCAGGTCGTAATGCTCGCCCTTGTCCTTGTTCTCGTCCCACACCAGCGCCTTCATTTTCACGAGGTCGATGAGGCCCTTGTAGTTGCCTTCCGAACCGATCGGCAACTGGATGACGGCGGGCACCGAGTCGAGGCGGTCGATGATCATGTCAACCGTACGGTAGAAGTTCGCGCCGGTGCGGTCCATCTTATTGATGAAGCACATACGCGGGACCTTGTACTTGTTGGCCTGACGCCACACGGTCTCGGTCTGGGGTTCGACACCGGCGACCGAGTCGAACACGGCAACGGCGCCGTCGAGAACCCGCAACGAACGCTCGACTTCGATGGTGAAGTCGACGTGGCCGGGCGTGTCGATGATGTTGATGCGGTGGTTCTCCCACACACAGGTGGTGGCCGCGGAGGTGATGGTGATGCCGCGTTCTTGCTCCTGGATCATGTGGTCCATAACGGCCGCACCCTCATGTACTTCACCGATCTTGTACGTCTTGCCGGTGTAGTAGAGGATGCGCTCGGTCGTGGTGGTCTTACCAGCATCGATGTGCGCCATGATTCCGATATTGCGGGTGCGCTCGAGGGGATATTCACGCTTGGCCATGGGGGTTCACTCTTCGTTCGTGGTTCCAGGAGGTATCAATGTGCATAGCGAGCCGAAACTCGCTGAGGTACGGCGGTCGCTACATAGCCGTGACCGGGCACCGGCCCGGCCACGATATTCAGCAGATTTTAGGGGTTGCGAAACGGATGCGACTACCAGCGGTAGTGCGCGAAAGCCTTGTTCGATTCAGCCATCTTTTGGAGGTCGTCACGCTTCTTAATGGAAGCACCAACGCCATTACTTGCGTCGAGCAATTCCATAGCGAGGCGCTGCGCCATCGTCTTCTCACGACGGTTGCGGGAGAACCCAACCAGCCAACGGATAGCGAGGGTGTTGGCACGCCGGGGACGAACCTCGACCGGCACCTGGTAGGTGGCGCCACCGACGCGGCGGCTGCGCACCTCAAGCGGGGGCTTGACGTTGTCGATCGCGCGCTTCAGCGCAGCAATCGGCTCAGCACCGGTCTTGGCTTCGATCTCCTTCAGCGCGTCATACACGATGCGTTCGGCGACCGAACGCTTGCCCGACAGGAGGATCTTGTTGACGAGCTGGGTGACCAGCAGCGAACGGTAGACCGGGTCTGGGGTGAGTTCGCGGCGGGGGGCAGGACCTTTACGGGGCATGGCTCAATAACCTTTACTTGCTCTTCTTGGCGCCATAGCGGCTGCGGGCCTGCTTGCGATTCTTGACACCGCTCGAGTCAAGGGTGCCTCGGATGATCTTGTAACGCACACCCGGAAGATCCTTCACACGGCCACCGCGGACGAGCACGATCGAGTGCTCCTGCAGGTTGTGACCTTCGCCAGGGATGTACGCGGTGATCTCCATACCGCTGGTCAAACGCACACGGGCGACCTTGCGGAGGGCCGAGTTCGGCTTCTTTGGGGTGTTGGTGTACACGCGGGTGCACACACCACGGCGCTGAGGAGCACCCTTCAGGGCCGGTGTGTTCGTCTTCGTGGTCTTCGTTGACCGACCCGTACGGACCAGCTGCTGAATAGTGGGCACGCGTTTACCTCAAGGTTTCCAAATGGACTGTTCGATGCTAGGGGCACACGGACCTACCGAGCAAACTGATCTGCGCTCTTAAGCCACGAAATACCCGCACGCGGGGTCTGTCTATGCTACCGGATCGGACCAGCGTCAGGGGAATCTTCGAGTTCGAAGTACGGCAGGGTTGATGGCGTTGGCGTTTGGTCCCTCGGACTGATCCCGAACGGCAACTCGCCCGGGCTTAGGTTCGTCGCCGCTGGCGCGTTGGGGTCAGCTATGCGAGTGGCCCAAGCAGTTCCAAGGCGGCGGGGTCGGTTGGAAGCAGGCTGAAGTGGTCGACATCGACGCGGATTGCACCCACGCCGACCCCGCGCGCTGCGCACGAGCGCACGCGGCCTTCCTTGGTGAACCCGGCCTTGGTCAGCACCGCCTCTGAGCCTTGGTTTCCGGCGATGATCTCGGCGCTGATGCGCTGGTAGCCAGCTACCAGGATGGCCCGGAGCAGTCCTCGAAGGGCTCCGCTGACCACACCCTTGCGCCGGGCATTGCTGGCGCACCAATAGCCCACTTCACCGTGCAGGTAGGCCTCATGGACCGCCACAAGGCCTACCATGGCCACCAACTGGTGGCCGTCGAAGACCAGGTACTCTCGCCGCAAATCGGACGTCGCGTAGCGAGTACGGGCGCGATCAAGCCACGCTTCCGCCTCGGCCTGGCCGTAGGGTGAGGGTACCGTCGTCCACCTCGCGATCTCAGGATCTTGCACCGCAGCGATGATCGCCTTCGCATCGGCGGGCCTTGGCAGACGCAACCTCAGGCCATTGGCGACGATGACGTCTGGCAGGTGACGCAAGGCTCGCTCAGCCGGTTCCGGGAAATCGGCGAGGTGGTGGCGAAGATGATCAAGGTAATCGAGCGCCGATTCGATCGGTATGGCCTCACCGTTGTCGATCGAGAGCTTGACCGTCAACGCTGCCTGCGGGAAATGGCGCGCCACGTGCGCAGCGGGGTTCCAGGCATGCCACCACGTAGTCGGCGAGGATGCAGCGGTCACGCCAACTCGACCTCGGCGTAACCCAACTCGCTGCGGGGTG
>JAYTVF010000359.1:0-14884 GCA_043744155.1 Acidimicrobiia bacterium
GTGGAAGCGCTTGAGAATCGGTCATAGAAGCCATGGAACGAGCATGCGTCCCGAGCGCGACCAACGGTATCGGGTAAGGCCCGCTATCTACCCTGATTCCAGCTCAGGGTCTTGCCTGATGACAGACCGCTTTGAGAAGCGCGACGATAGGAGCCATGTCGGCCACACCGGCGGCAACAGGCCGCTTCTCGTTCTCGCGTTCCCGCCAGGACCGAGTGCTGGCCGGGGTGTCGGGCGGCATCGCAGAACGCAGCGGGGTCGATGCCCTTGCCGTTCGGGCCGCGTTCGTGCTGCTCACCATTGCGGGTGGCGCGGGTATCGCGCTCTACCTGGTCGGGCTGGCCATGGCGACAACGACTGACGCCGAGCCGGTTGCTCAGTCCGGCCCCCACAGCACCGCGCGCTCGTGGTCACTGCTTTGCTTTACTCTGGCGTCTCTCCTGCTACTACGACGAGCACGGCTTTGGATCGGGGATACGTTCGCATGGCCAGTGGTCGCGCTGGTTGTGGGTTCGCTGGTGGTGTGGCTGCGCCGGCCCGAGGCCGCGGCCGAAGCTCGCCGTATCACCGATCTTGTGCGAGACCCGCCCCGCGTCGGGCGCATCATCGTTGGCCTGGCCTTAAGCGCGGCAGGGGTCGGCGCCCTCAGTCTGAACGCATCGACCAGCGGATATGGCGCAGCGTTGGCCGCCGTCGCAGCCTTGATCATCGGGCTGATCACTACGGCCGGGCCTTGGGTTCTGCGGGTCGGGCGAGAACTGGCCGACGAACGTCGCCAGCGCATCCGCAGCGAAGAGAAGGCGGCCCTCTCGGCCCACCTGCACGATTCGGTACTGCAGACCCTTGCGCTGATCCAGCGTCAAGCCCATGATCCCGAGGCCATCACCCGGTTGGCTCGGCGGCAGGAGCACGAGTTGCGGGATTGGCTGTATGGGCGTGAGCGAGCGGCACAGGCCACCTTGGCCGGCGAGATTCAGGACATCGCCCGAGATGTGGAGGCGACGCACGGCGTGCCCATCGACCTGGTGCAGGTCGGCGACGCGCCGATCGACAACGGCATCCGGGCCTTAACCGAGGCGACCCGCGAGGCTCTCGTCAACGCATCCAGACATTCGGGGGCGCTGACTGTGTCGCTGTTTGTCGAGGTAGAGACGAACCAAGCCTTGGTCTACGTGCGAGATCGCGGCCGAGGTTTCGACCCTGCCGACGTGGCCGAAGACCGCGTCGGTGTACGGGAGTCGATTCGTGGGCGGCTGACCCGAGCCGGGGGCACAACGGTCATCACCGCCGCTCCAGGCGAAGGGACCGAGGTCGAAATGCGACTGCCCCGGCAAAGGCCCACAGTTGAGGCGGTCTCGTGATTCGGGTTGTTCTGGTGGATGACCACGGCTTGTTTCGAGCCGGGGTGAAGTCTGAACTTTCCGACCGGGTTGACATCGTGGGCGAGGCCGCCGCCACCGAGTCCGCGATTGCCATCATCCTCCAAACAAAGCCCGACGTCGTGTTGCTCGACGTGCACCTGCCTGGTGGCGGGGGTGCGTTGGTGCCTCCGGCCGTGCGAGCCGCTCAACCAGACGTGCGCTTTCTTGCCCTCTCGGTCAGTGATGCTGCCGAGGATGTCATTGCCGTGATCCGCGCCGGGGCGAGGGGATATGTCACCAAGAGCATCTCGACAGGCGAACTGATCTCTTCGATCGAACGGGTACATGCCGGCGACGCAGTTTTTTCTCCCCGGCTGGCAGGATTCGTGCTCGACGCCTTCGCCGCGACTCCACCACGAGTAGCCGACAACGAGTTGGATCTGCTCTCCCCGCGTGAGCAAGAGGTTCTGCGTCTGATCGCTCGTGGATACACCTATCGCGAGATCGGTTCACGGCTCTATCTCTCCGTGAAGACGATCGAGACCCACGTGTCGGCTGTGCTTCGCAAGCTGCAACTGTCCAATCGTCATGAGCTCACGGCGTGGGCGGCCCGACGCAACCTGCTGGAATGACCGGGTCATGACTGCCTTTGGCATGCATGCAAGAACGAGCGGCACTTTTGGGCTGTTCAAACACCAATTGCTGGGTAAGCTAATGCAACGTACGTCTCAAAGGGGAGAAAATAAATGCTAGTGAAGAACAAGGTTGCTTTTACCGGGCTCAGTGTCGTCGTCGCTATGGCGGCGGTCGGTTGTGGCTCCAGCTCGAGCACAACCGCCACCACGGCCAAGGCAGCAGCGACGACCGCTGCTCCCGCCGTTACGACTGCCGCACCAGCTGCCACGACCGCGGGTGCCGCTATGGCCGGCAAGGGCGGCAAGATGGCCATCTTGTTCGACCTCAAGGGTCGTGGTGACCACAGCTTCAATGACTCGGCCGCCATTGGGCTCGACAAGGCCGCCAAGGAATTCGGCTACACCGTCACCGAGCAGGTCCGCGGGGGCAACGACATTGCCGAGCAGCTCAAGCTGGCCGTCGACGCCAAGAACACCCTCGTCATCGGCGTCGGGTTCGCCTGGGCTGAAGAAATGGCCAAGACTGCGGCTGCCAACCCGACCGTGAAGTTCGGCATTGTCGACGCCACCGTTGACAAGGCCGACAACGTCTCTGGCCTGGTCTTCAAGGCGAACGAGGGCAGCTACCTGGTCGGTGTGGCCGCCGGGCTCAAGTCGAAGGCCAAGCACGTCGGCTTTATCGGCGGCGTGGATATTCCTCTCATTCAGGATTTCCAGGCGGGCTTCGAAGCCGGCGTGAAGTCAGTCAACAAAGACATCGTCATCGACTCGAAGTACATCTCGCCGGCTGGCGACTTTTCCGGCTTCGGTGATCCGGCCAAGGCCAAGACCATCGCCCTCGCTCAGTACACCGCCGGCGCCGACGTGATCTACCACGCGGCCGGTGGCTCGGGTGACGGCCTCTTCGGTGCGGCCAAGGAATATAGCGCCAAGGGTTCCAAGGTGTGGGCCATCGGTGTCGACTCAGACCAGGCTTCCACCGTCAACGCCGATCTGGCCCCGAACATCCTCACCTCGATGATCAAGCACGTCGACGTCGCCGTGTACGAGACCATGAAGGACTTCGCCAGCGGTGGCTTCAAGGGAGGCGTTCGAGTCTTCAATGTGAAGCAGGGCGGCCTCGATTACGCCACCACCGGTGGTTTCGTTGGTGACATCAAGACCCAGCTGGAAGCCGCTCGGGCCGACATTGCATCGGGCAAAGTGGTTGTTCCCAGCAAGAGCTAGAAAAGCCGAGTAAAACTGCGGTCGTGACAAACGACCGGCATGGGGGCGCCGGGCAGTCTGCCGGCGCCCCTTCTTCATCTCCCGCCATCGAACTGGTGGACATCGTCAAACGGTTCCCCGGCGTCGTGGCCAACGACGGCGTGAACGTGACCGTGCGCTCGGGCACCATCCATGCCCTCGTCGGCGAGAACGGTGCAGGCAAGTCGACGGTGATGAAGATTTTGTACGGGGCGCAACGACCCGACGAGGGACACATCATGGTCAACGGCACCGAGCAGCATTTCAAAAGCCCGAAGGATGCCATCGAAGTGGGCATCGGCATGGTGTTCCAGCACTTCATGCTGGCCGACAACCTGACCGTGTGGGAGAACGTGGTGCTCGGCTACGAACCCCGACGCGGGTTGCAGCTCAATGCCGACAAAGCCCGTGCTCAGATCCGAGCCCTGGCCAAGGCCAACGGTATGAGCATCGAGCCCGACACCTTCGTCGGTGACCTCGGCGTCGGTGAACGGCAGCGGGTCGAGATCTTGAAGGTGCTCTACCGGGGGGCGCGTATCATCATCCTCGATGAACCGACCGCGGTGCTGGTGCCCCAAGAGGTCGACGAACTGTTCGAATCACTCCGCGAACTGACCGCACAGGGTGTGACGATCGTCTTTATCTCGCACAAACTCGACGAGGTGTTGGCGATTGCCGATGACATCACCGTCATCCGTCGGGGCAAGACCGTAGCGACGACTCGACCGGCCGAGGTGACGGCGCGCGACCTGGCCGAGATGATGGTCGGCAGCGAACTTCCCAGCCCAGAGACCCGCACCAGCACCGTGACCACCGATGTGGCCCTCGCCCTAGACGACCTCACATTGGCGGGCGCATCGGGGAGTCGGCCGATACTTGCCTCTGTCTCGTTCCACGTGCGAAAAGGTGAGATTGTGGGCATCGCTGGCGTAGAAGGCAACGGACAGACCGAGTTGCTCGAAGCCATCCTCGGTACCCGTGCGCTGACATCGGGGCATATCGTGATGGGGGGCCACGATCTGGCCAAGATCCACACCCGCGAACGACGAGCAATGGGCCTCGGGTTCATCCCCGAAGATCGCCAGCGCGACGGCCTGCTGTTATCGGAGCCCGTCTGGGAGAACGTGATGCTCGGCTATCAGCATGCCCCGCCCTTCGCCAACGGACCGTGGATCGACAAGGCCGCCGCCCGTAGTCGCGCCGAGAAGATCGTGCGCGAGTTCGACGTGCGCACACCGGGCATCGACACCATGACACTGGCCCTGTCCGGGGGCAATCAACAAAAGCTGATCGTCGGACGCGAGATGACCAGCGAGCCCAGAGTGCTGATCGCCGCGCATCCAACGCGGGGCATTGACGTCGGCGCGCAAGCGGCGGTGTGGGATGCCTTCCGCGACGCCCGTGAAGCGGGGTTAGCCATTCTGTTGGTTTCGGCGGATCTGGAGGAACTCATTGGGCTCAGCGACACGCTTCTGGTCATGTTGCGCGGCCGAATCGTGGCCCGACTCGACCCGGCCAAGATCACCAAGAGCACGCTGGGCGAGTACATGACCGGCGCTCGACAGGACGCGGCATGAACCGCCGCACGCTGTACGCCGTCGGCGCCCCGGTGGCCGCACTTGTGCTGGCACTGGTCGTCACCTCGATTGCGCTGTTGGCCGGCAGCCACAATCCGCTCGTCGCGTTCGGCAAGATGCTGACCTACTCTGGATCGAAGGATTCGGCTGTAGTGATTGTGAACAAGAGCCTGCCCCTTTTTCTCTCGGGTCTGGCCGTAGCTATTGGTTTCAAAATGAACTTGTTCAATATCGGCGTCGAGGGCCAATACCGGCTGGCGGCCATCCTCGCCGCCTCCGCTGGCGCGGCGGTGTCGTTGCCAGCACCGTTACACGTGGCCTTCATCATGGTGATCGCCATGGCCGTCGGCGCGGCGTGGGCTGCGGTAGCTGGCCTCTTGAACGTCACCCGCAACGTGAACATCGTGATCTCGACCATCATGCTGAATGGCATCGTGGCCAGCCTGTTGGGTTACCTGCTAAAGCACATCGCCCATGTGAAGAACCAGATGCGGTCGACCACTGAACTGCCGAAATCGGCGTGGTTTCCCGACATTTTGCATATCGGCAAAGGCACTCGGCTTTACGGGTTCTTGGTGATCGCTGCCATCATCGGGATCGGATTCTCGGTGATGATGAACCGCAGCCGCTTCGGGTTCGACCTGCGGGCATCGGGCATCAACCCGGGCGCCGCTCGGGCATCGGGCGTAAACCCCAAGACCATGGTGTTGCGTACCATGCTGATTTCCGGCGCACTAGCCGGGCTCATCGGTATGCCGATCCTGCTCAGCGATTCGCACAAATACACCCAAGATTTCCCAACGCTGTACGGCTTCTCCGGCATTGCCGTGGCCATCGTCGGCCGCTATCGAGCCGGGGGTATTGCACTCGCAGCCCTGCTGTTCGCTGGCATCGAGCGGGCCGCGCAGATCTTGCCGCAACCACCACTTCGAGCGCCCAAAGAGATCGGCACCATCATGCAGGGCACGATGATGCTGTCAGCGGTGGTGGCCTACGAAGTCGTCAGACGGCTCGGTGAAGCCGCCGCCGTCCGCGAGGCCGCCGCCAAGGCCGGGGTGGTGACGGCATGACCTGGTTCACGAGTTTGCCCAAGACCAAGCGCAACGTGCTGATCGCTGTCGCGGCTTTCATCGTGCTGTCCATCGTGCGAGCCATCTCGGGCGAGAACGAGCTCACCTCGCATTTCACCATCGCCGTCACCGTCACCGCCGCGCTGCCGATCGCCATGGCTGGCTTGGGCGCCTTGATGTCGGAGCGATCCGGCATCGTCAACATCGGTGTCGAGGGGATGATGATTTTGGGTACCTGGTTCGCTGGCCTGTTCGGCTACCACTGGGGGGCGTGGGCTGGTTTGCTCGGTGGTGCGGTGGGTGGGGCCATCGGCGGTGCTCTGCACGCGCTGGCGACAGTGACCTTCGGTGTCGACCACACCATCTCGGGTGTGGCGTTGAACACCTTGGCCTTCGGGTGGAGCCGATTTCTCTCCGGCGCCTACTTCAAAGGTCGGGGTGCCGGTTCGGAGACGAACTCGCCGGGGTTCAACAGCGGCAAGACCATCCTCATCCCCGGCTTCGGGGATAAGGGCGCGTTGGCTGCGCTGGAAAAGCACCACTGGCCGGTGTTAAGCGACCTGGCTGGCGTGGCGCGCGGCCTGCTCGGTGAGTGGACTTTCTACCGCTTCGTGGCCTTCGCGCTGGTGCCCATCGTGGGCTGGGTGGTGTTTCGCACCAGCTTTGGTCTGCGTATGCGATCCTCGGGCGAGAAGCCGTCGGCGGCCGATTCGCTCGGCGTGCCGGTGAACCGGGTGCGCTACATAGCGGTCATGCTGTCCGGAGCCCTAGCCGGGGTCGGCGGCGCGATCTTGGTGTTGAACAACAATGGCGGCTACCAGGAGGGCCAGACGGCCAATCGCGGCTTCCTCGGTATTGCGTCGGTTATCTTCGGAAACTGGCGGCCAGGAGGTGTGGCGGCCGGGGCGTTGCTCTTCGGATTTTTCGACAGCCTGCAACTCACGGCCGTGGGTGCCGTTCGTGCCCTCTATCTCGCCGGCGCCGTAGCCGCGTTCTTGGGTGCATATCTGGCCTTTCGTCGCAAACGTTCCCGGTCGGTGGGAATTTGGTCATCGCTCGGTGTGGCCTTGGTGCTGGTGTTCGTGTCGAAGTTCAAACTGGATGAAGACATCGTGAAGGCCCTGCCCTACATCGCCACCCTGGTCGTACTCACGGCTTTCAGCCGTCGCCTCAGACCGCCCGCCGCCGCTGGCATGCCATGGCGTAAGGGCCAGAGTACGTGACCGTCGACTGGGAGGTGTTGCACGCAACTGCGGCCGACGCAGCCCGACGTGCCTATCGGCCGTATTCCGGCTTTCCGGTCGGCACCGCTGCGCTGGTGGATGACGGGCGCGTTATCAGTAGCTGCAACGTCGAGAACGCCAGCTACGGCCTGACGTTGTGCGCCGAGTGCGGGCTGGTGTCAGCCCTGCACATGACCGGGGGCGGCCGTCTGGTCGCCGTGGTCACCTGCACGCTCGATCCGTCAACTGGGGTTCCCAAACCGGTGATGCCGTGCGGACGATGCCGACAACTCTTGTGGGAGCACGGCGGCGCCCACTGCCTGATCGACGGGGACGGTACCGTTCGCTCGCTCGCCGAGATTCTGCCCGGCGCTTTCGACCAGACGCACCTGTCGGCCCGGTAGCCCGCGACCTCGGACCCGCTACGGTTGGCAGCCATGCCCACACCTTCTGATGACGTTCTTCGGCTGGCCCCCAAGGTGCTGCTCCACGATCACCTTGACGGCGGCGTGCGGCCATCTACCGTGATCGAACTCGCCGCGGAATACGGGTACAAGGGGCTGCCCACCACCGATATCGACGACCTCTCCCACTGGTTCCACCGGGGCGCGAAACGCAACGATCTCGTCCTTTACCTGGAGACGTTCGCCCATACCGTCGGTGTGATGCAGCACCGCGACGCGATCGAGCGAGTGGCTTTCGAGTGCGCCCAAGATCTGGCCGCTGATGGTTGTATCTATGCCGAGGTGCGGTTCGCACCCGAATTGTCCACCGACGCCGGACTCAGCCTCGACGAAGTCATCGCTGCCATCATTGAGGGCTTTGCCCGAGGAGCCGCGGGCACGAACCTCACGATCTATTCGTTGCTCTGCGCCATGCGCACGGCGGCTCGCAGCACCGAGATTGCTGAGGCAGCGGTGCGATGGCGCGATCGCGGCGTGGTCGGTTTCGACATCGCCGGGGCCGAGGCTGGTCATCCGCCGACCCGTCACCTCGATGCATTTCAGTACGTGAAGCAGCAGAACTTTCACGCCACCATCCACGCCGGAGAGGCCTTCGGGTTACCCTCGATCTGGGAAGCCGTGCAGTGGTGCGGGGCCGAACGGCTCGGCCACGGCGTGCGCATCGTGGATGACATCACGGTGCATTCCGACGGCAGTGCCACGCTTGGTCAGCTCTCGACCTACATCCGGGATCGTCGCATTCCGCTCGAACTCTGCCCGACCTCGAACGTCAACACGGGCGTATGCGACTCGATCGCCGAGCATCCCATCGACCTGCTGAAGCGCCTGCGCTTTCGGGTGACCGTCAACACCGACAACCGCCTGATGAGCGACACGTCGATGACTCGTGAATTCACCCAGTTGCGAGACGCCTTCGGATACGACCTGGCGGACTTTCAGTGGCTGACGGTGAACGCCATGAAGAGCGCGTTCGCCGGTTTCGAGGAGCGGCTGAGCCTGATTGACAACCAAATCAAGCCGGCCTACGCCGAATTGCGCGCCTGACGTCGCCCCTGGAGGATTTGTGGACGTGCATGCTATCGCCGGTCGCCGACGCGACGAGCCCATCATGCGAGCGTCGAGCCGCCCAGAACCATCACCGAGGGCGAGCAAGCACGTGAGGCACCGGCGCAACTGGCGGGTAGCCGAACGCCACATTCACTCCACGTAGCGGGCGATGTTCATGGTCATGGGCGCCACGGCAGGTCGACTCGCTACGCTGCAGCCCATGGCGATTCTCGGTGATGCGCAAGTCGAGTCCTACCAGCGCGACGGCTACCTCGTCATCGAGGACTTTGTCAGCGTCGACGTGTGCAACGAGCTCAAACAGCGTGCGGTCGAGATGGTGCAGGCCTGGGAGCCGACGGCCGAACGCACGCGGTTCACCACCAACGAACAGCAGCGCACGAGCAACGCCGAATTCCTCTCGTCGGCCCGCAGCACCTGGTGCTTTTTCGAGGAAGAGGCATTCGACGAGGCCGGTGAACTTCGCCAGGCCAAGGAGTTGTCCATCAACAAGATCGGCCACGCCATGCATGACCTCGACCCAATATTTGGCCGGTTCAGCTATCGGCCCGATCTGTTGTCAGTGGCTATTGACCTCGGTGTGCACAACCCGACGGCGCTGCAGAGTATGTACATCTTCAAACAGCCCGGCATCGGCGGTGAGGTCGGTTGCCATCAAGACGCCACCTTTTTGGCGACTGATCCGCTCAGTGTGACCGGTTTCTGGTTCGCCATCGAGGACGCCACCCTCGACAACGGTTGCCTTTGGGCCCAGCCCGGCGGACATCGCACTAGCCTGCGCAAGACCTTTCGCCGTACCGGGCCTGACTCGGCCACCAACGATGCCACGATGTCTTTCATCGAGCACGATCCAACCCCGCTACCCGACCCTGCCGCATTGACACCGCTTCGGGCTCGCGCTGGCACCCTGGTCGTGCTGCATGGCCTGCTCCCCCACTGGAGCGACACCAACCGATCCCCGAAGAGTCGCCACGCCTATTCGCTGCACTGCATCGATAGCTCGGTGCACTATCCAGACTGGAACTGGCTGCAACGCTCGCCCGATCTACCCCTGCGGCCCTTCGCCGAGGCTGTACAAGCCTTCGAGGTATCACAGTGAGCGTCACCATTACTGTCGTCGAGCATCCATTGGCGGCCGAACGCCTCGCCATATTGCGCGATGCCCGCACCGCCAATGCCGAGTTCCGCCAGGCCCTCGACGGGCTGGGCGGCATGCTCGTCTACGAGGCGATGCGCACACTCGCCACTCGAGATCACGTCGTGACCACGCCGCTCGGACCGGCCGCGGCGCGGTCGCTGGCCACCGTACCCATGCTGGTGCCGATTCTCCGCGCCGGTATTGGGTTGGTCAACTCGGCGTTGCGACTGGTTCCCCAAGCCGAGGTCGGTTTCGTTGGTCTGGCCCGCAATGAGGAGACCTTCGACCCGCATCCGTATCTGGCCAAGTTGCCCGAGCGTCTCGACGGCCGAGACATCTTCATCCTCGATCCGATGCTGGCTACCGGCGGCTCGCTCGAATTCTGCTGCAATCTGCTGATAGCGCGGGGCGCACCCCAGCCGATGACCGTCGTGTGTGTACTGGCCGCACCCGAAGGCATCGAACGCCTTCGCAACGCCGGGCTGAACTTGCACATCGTGACCGCCTCCATCGACAGTCACCTCAACGATTCCGCCTACATCGTCCCCGGTCTCGGCGACGCCGGCGACCGCCAATTCGGCCTCTGGTGACCCTGCCTGGCGTGCTGATGAGCCTGTTGTCCTGTGATGACAACTTGGCTCATCAGTAGGCGAACCGGTAGGCGGTTAGACGTACCAGCCGACGAGATCGACGATGACGTGAGTGGAGCCAGCCTTGTTGTAGATCGAGATCTGGCCGCCGTCGCCGACAGTCGCGATCACATGGTTCGGCACCGTACGACCCGCCTCGAAGTTCAGATTGCTGGTATTGGGCTGGAGTTGTCCCGTCGGCCAAACGGTGAGATAACTGCCCGTAGTTGGCCCGGTGACGGTCACGTTCAGCATGACGGCGTTGGCATTGGCGGGGACTCCGGCCACGCCCGTGACTCGAAGCTGCGTCACGCTCTCCGGCCCGACTTTGCCCATGGAGTCGCGGGTATCCATGAGGCGCGCCGGTGAGACGGCACTGGCCGCCGCACCGCCGCCCGAAGCGTCGAACCAACCGAGCAGATCGACGATAATGTCGCTAGTGCCTCCGCTGTTGAAGATGCTGACCGCCCCGTCGGCTCCCAGCTTCGCGATGACCAGATTCGGCACGGTGAGGCCAGGCACGAAGTTCAGGCTCGACGCATTCGGCAACGGCTCACCGCTCGGCCAGACCGTCACGAAACCAGCCTCGGTGGGCCGCGTCACGGTGACGTTCAATACGACCGCGTTCACTCCGCTGCCTGGCAACCCCGCGGCGCCCGCGAGCTGCACGTTGATGGTACCTCCCGCACCGACCGGGCCTTCCCCGTTGCGAGTGTCTCGAACTCGCACCGGGGTAAGCGGTACCAGCGTCGAGCCACCCGACTTACTGAAGTAGCCCACAACGTCAGCGATCATGTTGGCCTGACCGTCGCTCACCAGCAAACTGACTCGGCCATTCGCCCCAACTTTGGAAACCACGAAGTTCGGCACCGTCTGGCCCGATTCGAAGTTTAGGCTCGACGCATTCGGTTTCACTTCACCGGTCGGCCAGACCGTGACGAAGCCGGCCGCCGTCGGGGCGGTTACGGTCACATTCATCACGACCGCGGTGACGTCTTGCGCGGGAACACCCCCGACGCCGAGTACACGCACTGTCTCCTCGATGCCGGCGTGAAAGGGCGACTGCGGGCTGCCGTTACCATCGCGGGTGTCGAGTCGCCGTTCTGGTGTGACGGCGATGAGCCTCCCAGGGACAATCGGTAGCGGCGGCGGCGGCGGCACGTCGGGCAGTGCTGCTCCCGAAAGCAGCGGTAAAATCTCATAGGTACCGCCGAGCAATTGCCGGCTGTCGGCGCCGAGCACCTTTTCCAAGACAGTGGCGTAGATCGAGCGGAAGTCGAGAGTGGCCTTAAAGCGTCGATGCTCATCAAGGTCGGAGAACGAAGGCAGTTGACCATAGAGCCCACCAGCCACTGGAGGGCCGATGAGCATGGTGGTGTTGGCGGTGCCGTGATCGGTACCACCGCTGTCGTTGGCGTCCGGGGTACGGCCGAACTCGGAGAGAACCAAGATGGTCGTGCGATTCGCGAATCGCGGCTGCAGCGTGCTGAAGAAGGCTCTCAGACCAGCATCGAGATCGCCCATCAAGACGGTGTGTTCGCCGAGTTGGCCCCGATGGGTATCGAACCCATCCATGTTCACCCCGACGACTCGCACGCCGAGGTCGAGGTTGATGAGTCGAGCCGCCAGAGCCATGTCACGGGCCGAGTCGTTGTCGGGCAACTTGGTAACGAAAGACGGTGCGACGTCGTGCCCGATATCGATGGCGTCGCGTTGCACGCGGGTGATGGCGTCGCCCCACGGACCAAGGCCGGTGGGCGCGGCCGAGAACGACCGGATGGCACCATACAATCGGGTGTGGGCGTCGTCGGTCTCTGCCCCGAAGCCTGTCCCCCAGGGCGCGATGCTCGATCCGGCGCGCACATCACCGGTGAGATGTAACGGCACGCTGACGCCGACGTTGACCATATGCAGCGGGCTGGTATCGGCGGCACCGTCGAGCCAGCGGCCCAGCCATCCGCTAAAGGTGCCACCATTGGCCTGCCCGCGCATCCATGTCGCCATCGAGTCGAAGTGGCTAAAGCTCGGGTTGGCGTAACCGACCCCGTTCACCAATGCCACATGGCCCTCGTCGTAGAGCGACTTCAGGTATGTGAGCTTTGGATGCAGCCCGAAGCCCTGACCGATATCGAGCGCGACGTTGGCCGGAATCGCCAGCTTTCGACGCACCGAGTAGTACGCACTGTTCGAGACAGGTACAACGGTGTTGAGGCCGTCGTTACCGCCTCCAAGCAGCAGCACCACGAGAATGCCATCACGCCCGGGCAAGGGAGAGCCACCGAAGGCCTGGAGATTGCCGGTCAAGCCGCCGAGCGCGATGCCCGCGCCGGTCGCGCCGAGTCCCTGTAAGAAATGTCGTCGCGAGAGCTGAGCAAACGCGTCCTTGGTTTCGATGTCAGAAGCAAGCATTCAGATACCTTTGCGCCGTTATGCCAGTTGGAGTTCGGGAAGCAGCATGACCAATACCGTCAGGCCAAAGTTGGTGAACCAGCCCTGGTAGGGGACGGCTCGTTGTGCGGTCAACCAATTGATGAATGAGGTGCGGCTCACCGCCGATGGCTCGGTGATGCCTACTCGTGCCAGGGCTGTGTCGACGGCCTGAGCTACGGGCATGGGTTCAAGGTCACGGAAGATTTCGCGACCCTGTGGCTGTAAGCGCCAGTGGAGATCTTGCGCCCACGAGGCGCGTTGGCCCGCCGCGCCTGCCGAGAGCCAGTACTTATTCTGTCGCCAGCCCGATACGTTGGGCGGATTGAATGGCTCCTGCCCGAAGCCGTCGGAGAACTGCATCGGCTGCGCATCACCTGACCGAAGCCCGCTGGCCTTCATCACACCGACGAAGAACTCGATCGGGCTGCGCACCAGGCCCTGCTTGGCGGCGGGCAGATAAAACTCCGGTCGAAGAAACAGAGCCCGCAACACGGGCTTCATTTCGAAGTTCGCCGCGACCAGCACGTTGGCCAGGTCGGTTACCACCGCGGCTGGCGGATTCGGGTGGGCGAAGAACGACCACAGCTTGGTGGCGAAATGGCGCGCCACCTTGACCCGTTGCGTGGGATCGGTGAACAAGAAGTCGACGATCTCGGGCCCGCTCCAGTTCTTGGTGATTCCCATGAAGGTCTTTTGGCCGTTGTCGTGTTGTGCCGCTCGATAGACGGAGAGATTGGTGTCGTCATCGAGGTTGTAACCCGTCCATGCCCGGGCGCAGCTCTCGACATCGGTCTCGTCATAGTTGCCGACCCCGAGTAGGAACAGTTCCAGCAGTTCACGTGCGAAGTTCTGGTTGGGGCTGCTGGCCACGCTGTCGGCGTTGTCCAAGTAGCGCAACATTGCCGGCTCAAGAGCGCACGCTTGGGCCATGATGCGGATGTTGCCCAGAGCGTTAGCCCTCTGCACGGCATGCATCTTCCAGAGGGCCTCGGTATCGGCGACCTTTTCGTAGGCCGCCGTGATGTGCCCGTGCCAGAACAGGAGAGTCTTTTCGACGAGGGGCACTGGCGCGTCGGCCATCCGATCGAACCACCAATCGCCCAGACTTCGCCATCGCTCCCAATCTGGGATCGCCGTGTCGGTGACAAAGCCAGGGCGGGCAGGATGGGCCAAACCACCGTCGTTCAGCAATTGGTCGATGATCTGGGCAAGGTCAAGCGAGGCCAGAGCCGCCTGCTGCGCTCCTGTTCCACCAAATCCTGCACGGCGCAGCAGATGCGCGACGTCTGTCGTTGTTGTTGTCATGTCCGCCGACCTTTCCACCACGGTGATTTGTTACCGCTGGTGAGCATCATAGAGCAATGTTGCATTTAGGTTACACCGCCGTAACGAAGTGGACTCATCGCTTCCGACTGACCGCGAAATATCTTCCTACTCTCATAATCTGCACGGGTGCGGACAAAATTGGTGGTTCTGGCCACATTTACCTGGACTCTTGCAAGCATGCTCATCCCGTCAAGTCGCCAACCTCTCGCTGCAGCTTTGCCGATCGCGGAGCACGGGATCGTGTCTGCCCGAACCGAGACCATTCGTCCACCACTGAGAGTAGTTTCAGATGAGGGACTCTCAACACGTCGCTCCAGTGTGAACGGGCCCGCAGGACAGGTCGCGACCCAGCAGGGACTGGTGCCATTTGACCTGATTGGACTGGCGTTTCAAAGCGCGTCTCACGGGGTAGCAGTACTGCGTACCCTCAAGACGGCTGGATGGACAGACTGGGTGGAAACGGAGCAAGGCGACCGCGATGGCCCCGACCCCGTCGCGGCCCAAGCCAGTCAGACCGAGCCCGCCACTCTTGCGACAAACCCTATCTGGGTTGGGGAAGCCACCGGCTTCGACGTGCGGTTCCCGGCCGACGCCACCGACGTCGCCGTACATCTGGTACGCGACATCGCCAATCCGGCGGGTGAACTCGCGGTGAAAGCAGCGAACGACTCGGTCGGAACCAGTGCAGCCCCCATCTGGCCAATGGGGATGCACGCGCGCT
>JAYTVF010000360.1:0-14602 GCA_043744155.1 Acidimicrobiia bacterium
TGCGTCCTTCGGTGATGCGTTCGGTTTCGAGGAAGAGGCCGCGATAGGCAATGAGACTGTCTCGGCTGCGTTCACCCAGTTCGGGGTAGCCGGCCACGATGCCGCCCGCCTTGCCGATGAAGGTATCGGCCGAGAGCACCAGGCTGCGATCGATGTCGTCGTAGCATCCGGCCTGAGTCGCCAAACGTCGGGACCGCATCTGCGCTTCGAGGATGAGGTCGGACGCCGAGGGCTGGTCCGCCGCGAGATCGCCCGACCACGCCACGATCTCGGTGGATTCTCCGGCTGCGAGAGTCACGGCGAAGTGCCCGGCCGAAGTCAGATCCTCCGATGCTAAATGGCTGCGGGTCTCTTCGTGGCGGTAGCGCAGGTCGTGTCGCCATGAGCCGCCGGGTTGCCAGCCCTCGCCCCGGACGCGGAACCGACCCTCCACCACGACACCGTGCTCGGAGTGCGCCAAGCGAGGCATGTCCCGGTCATGCAACCGGTCGCCGTCTACGGTTCGCCACGTCACCAGCGGCTCAAGTTCGACCCGTACCGGCGCGTCGGCCTGTTCGACCCGGTACTGCAGACCGATAACCGAATAGCCGTACCGCATGGCCAATTGAAGGGAGACGACGACGCCGGCCACTGCCCAATACCAGCGGGGCAATCCGTCGGCGATGTCGACCCGGGTGAGACTGCGGTATCCCTGAGGATGCACCCCCGCGCCAGTCTCATGGGTCGACAGCGAGTGGCGAACGTCGCCGATGATGACGGTGAGGTCGATGGCGGCCAGGCCCAGACGACGTGTGGCGTTCGGGCTGCCTGCCACAACGAGCAGACCATGCGCTCGACGCGTTCGTAACCCACCAATGGTGCCCATGGCGTACCCACCCAACCCGTCGGCAATCATCCATTCTCGTTCGGTGGACGCTGCCAGGTTGCTGCAGACAATGGGTCCAAAGCGGTACATCATCGTCGCTGCCTCCGGATGAGTTCGATGACCAGCCCTGTCCAGCCGGTCTGGTGAGACGCTCCGAGTCCAGCACCCGTGTCGCCGTGGAAATACTCGTAGAACGGTATCTGGTCCTTCCATGCCGCACCGTCATGGAATCTTCGTTCAGCCCCGAAGACGGCGCGATCGCCGTTCTCACTTCGGGTGAACAACGAGATAAGCCGCCGGCTGACATCATCGGCAACCTCGCCCAGTGTGCTTGGTTCGACGTCGGATCCGGTCGGGTGCTGCACGCGAAAACCGTCGCCAAGGCCGGAACCAAAACGTCTGAGCGCGTGCACGATCATCACGTTCACCGGCATCCAGATCGGGCCGCGCCAGTTGGAATTTCCACCGAACAAGCCGTTGGAGGATTCACCGGGCTCGTAATCGACGATCGCGGTGGTGCCACCCATAGAGAACACGTACGGATGCCGCAGGTGGCGGCGAGACAGCGCCCGCAAACCATGCGGTGACAAGAATTCCTCCGGGTCCAGCATCGGGCTGAGGATGCGGGCCAGCTTGTCGGGTGGCACCAAGCAGAGCAGCAACGGCTCGCCGTCGGCGGCAGACATACCCCTCACATGCGACACGGCCTGGCAGTATTCGGGCCGATTGACGATGAACCATTCGGCCCGCTTCCGAAAATCGGGCAGATCACGCAGGATCGAGCTGTCGATGGCCATCACGGCGTACAACGGGATGAGCCCGACAATCGAGCGGATTGGCATGGGCTGCACAAGTCCGTCGGGCAGCTTCCAGGCGTCGTAGAAGAATCCGTCCTGGTCGTCCCACATACCCGAGTTGTTCATTGCCGTTGAGATGTAGGCGAAGTGCTCAAAGAACTTCGTCGCGACGTCTTCGTAGCTGCGATCGTGCTTGGCCAGGGTGAGGGCGATCTCGAGCAGGTTGAGGCAGTACATCGCCATCCACGCAGTGCCATCGGATTGTTCGAGATGTCCCGGTACCGAGAGTGGCTGCGAGCGATCGAACGGCCCGATGTTGTCGAGGCCGAGGAAGCCGCCTTCGAACACATTGTTGCCGTCGAGGTCGGTGCGATTGACCCACCAGGTGAAGTTGATCAGCAACTTGTGGAAAATGCGGGCCAGAAAGTCGACGTCGGTGCCGCCGTCGATGGCGAATACTTGCAGGGCCGCCCAGGCGTGTACCGGAGGGTTGACATCCCCATAGGCCCATTCGTAGGCCGGTAACTGCCCATTCGGATGCATGAACCACTCTCGGCACAGCAGCACGAGCTGATGTTTGGCGAATGCCGGGTCGAGATGGGCCAAGGCCACCGTGTGAAAGGCCAGATCCCATGCGGCGAACCAGGGGTATTCCCAGGCGTCGGGCATCGACATGACATCGGCCGCGTTCAGGTGGAACCACCCGGCGTCGCGGCCCTTCTTTCTTCCTTCAGGCGGTGCGGGTTGGCCCGGGTCACCGTCCAGCCAACGAGCAACGTCGACGTGGAAGAACTGTTGCCCCCAGATCATGCCCGCCGACGCCTGGCGCAGCACCAGAGCCTCGTCTGGAGTGGATGTGACCGGGGTCCGCTCGGCGTAGAACTGATCGGCCTCTGCCTGCCGGGCGGCCATAGTCGCATCGAAGTTGGTCGTGAGGTCGGCGAGCTGACCGCTGGGGTGCAGCCGCACGCGGATCTCAGCGACGCCGCCAGCGGCCACCGTCAAGGTGTAGTGCACCGCTGCTTTCGTACCGACCTCGTCGGGGTTGGTGGACGCGGCCCCGTGTACGACCGCGTCGTTGATGGCGTCCTTGGGATATGGCGCCGACGGAGCATGAGTGCCGAACACGCGTGTGGCGTTGGTTTCGTTGTCGCAGAACATCCACTCCCCACCCGGTTGCACATGCAATGACATAGCCGGGTGATTGGGGCGTTCAGCAGTGACGCCCCCGTCCTTGGGCGTGATCGTCGGCTTCGGCGAACCGCTCCCCCACGACCACGTATTGCGGAACCACAGAGTCGGCAGCACATGCAGCGTGGCTTCATCCGGGCCGAAATTGCGCACTTCGATACGCATGCAGATGTCCTCTGCGTCGGCCTTGGCGTAGTCGACGGTCACCTGCCAAAAGCGGTCTTCGTCGAACACACCGGTATCGATCAGTTCGTATTCGGGCTGATCCTTGCCGCGTCGGGCATTGGTCTCGACCAGATCCTCGTAGGGAAAATCGTTCTGGGGATAGTGGTACCGCCAGCGCAACCAAGAGTGAGTCGGGGTCGCGTCGAGGTACCACCAATATTCTTTGACGTCCTCGCCATGGTTACCCTGGTTGCCGGTCAGCCCGAACATGCGCTCCTTCAGAATCGGGTCTTTCCCGTTCCAGAGGGCGAGAGCCAGGCACAACCTTTGACCGATGTCGCTGATACCGGCCATGCCGTCTTCGCTCCACCGATACGCCCGGCTGCGAGCGTGATCGTGGGGGAAGTACTCCCATGCCGTTCCGTTCGGACTGTAGTCCTCGCGCACGGTTCCCCATGACCGTTCGCTCAGGTAGGCCCCCCATCTCTTCCAGATACCAGCGTCGGCCTCCGTCGAACCAGACAGTCGGACCTGCTCAGCATTCGGCGAAGACACGGCACAGACTCTACGGCCGTAGCCGCCCGTCCGAGGCAAACGACCCGCCTCGCAGCGGCCTACTGATCAGGCGAGTTGCCGTGTCACAACAATTTGGCGGCTCAGTACGCCACGCCGTCGCCTCGCCCGGGGCCCGGTGATGACGTCAGGTCTCGATGAACTGTGAGATCAGTTGGGCGAGCCGTTCGGGCTGATCCCAGCAGACCAGGGTCTTGCAGCGCTCGATGATCACCAGTGATGCGGTGTTCACCTCGGCACAGAATCGCTCGGCCAAAGCCGGTCGAAAGGCTTTGTCGTCAGCGCCCCATGCCACCAGAAAGGGCAGCGCCGTCGACCGGAGTGCCGTTACAGCAAGCACCAGCCGACAATACGGCAACACGCTCAGATTACCCAAGGGCGTGGCAGACTTCGCGGTATGCGCGCCCTTACGGTTCTGCCCGGTCGTACCGACTCTGCTCAACTCACCGAGATGCCCGAACCGCCTCTCAGCGACGGTTCGGTGCTGGTGCAAACCCTCGGTGTCGGGGTGTGTGGAACCGACATCGAGATCTGCCATGGGGACTATGGGACAGCCCCGGCTGGCTCCGAACGCCTGGTCATCGGCCATGAATCACTCGGCCGCGTGCTCTCGGCACCAGCGGGAAGTGGCCTGGCCGAAGGTGATCTGGTGGTCGGTATCGTCCGCCGCCCCGACGAGCAACCCTGCGCAAATTGCGCCGTTGGCGAGTGGGACATGTGTCGAAACGGTCAGTACACCGAGCGGGGCATCAAAGGTCGCCACGGGTACGCCAGCGAGCGGTATCGCATCCGACCCGAGTTCGCCGTCAAGATCGATGCCCGTCTCTCGTCAGTGGGCATGCTGCTCGAGCCGACGAGCGTCGTGGCCAAAGCGTGGGAGCACATCGAGCGCATCGGCCGACGAGCCGTCTGGCAGCCCCATGTTGTCGTCGTTACGGGTGCGGGCCCCATTGGTTTGTTGGCAGCACTTCTCGGCCGTCAGCGTGGCCACGAGGTGCATGTTTTCGACCGGGTGACCGACGGACCAAAGCCCCAGTTGGTAGCCGACCTCGGCGCCACCTATCACACCGATTCCGTCGATGCAGTGGTTGGGCGGGCCGACGTTGTCATCGAATGCACCGGGGCATCGTCGCTGATTCTGGCCATCTTGGGAACCACTCCGCCGGACGGCATCGTCTGCCTCACCGGCGTGTCCTCGGGTGGCCACACCGTCACCATGGACGCCGGGCTCGTCAACCGCGAGTTGGTGCTCGACAACGGCGTGGTGTTTGGTTCGGTCAATGCCAATCGGCGTCACTACGAGGCTGCGGGCGAGGCGTTGGCCAAGGCCGACCACGCCTGGCTGGAGCGTCTGATCACTCGGCGTGTGCCGATCGAATCTTGGGCGGAGGCTCTGGTACGGCAGCCCAACGATGTGAAAACGATCCTGGAGTTCGCCAAGTAGTCGACCCCCACGGCGGCATCCTCAAGCTTTCTTGAGGTTTCTCCAACCCCATTGCGGACAGCCGGAGCGATGACTACGTTGTTAGTTCTTCCCCTCACGCTGGCTGGTTGTTCGCGCCCTTGGGGGTTTCGATGATTATCACCTGTTGGTCGGTCAAAGGTGGCAGTGGTACCACGGTTGTTGCCGCATCGCTGGCGTTGTTGGCCGGTCGGCGAGGGCCCGATGCGGCACTCTTGGTCGACCTTGCTGGCGACGCCCCCGCCGTACTCGGCATGGCGGAACCAACTGGACCAGGCGTGGGTGACTGGCTCGACGGGCTCAACACCGACGCAGCAGCACTGCGCGCGATGGAGCTTCTTGCGGCACCCTCGGTGAGATTGCTGCCGATGGGCGCCCACAGCCTTGCCAGCGGGGCCAACCTGGCCATGGTGCTCGCCCTCGACCCGCGAACGGTGGTGGTCGATGCCGGTGTACTCCGAGTTGGTCCGGCCTTCGATCTGATCACAGCAGCAACGACATCGTTGTTGGTGCTGCGGCCGTGCTACCTGGCCCTGCGACGGGCCGCTCTGGCCCCAGTGAGACCCTCAGGCATCGTGTTGGTGACCGAGGCGGGTCGGGCCCTTGGGCGCAAGGATGTCGAATCGGTGCTGGGCGCACCCGTGGTGGCCGAGGTGCTCGCCGACCCATTGGTGGCCCGAGCGGTTGACGCCGGCCTGCTGGCGGGTCGCTTGCCCCGCGGCCTGGTGCGTTCGCTCAGCGACGCCGCATGAGCGCATCGTTGCTCGGACCGCTCGCACCGCTTCTCGATGACCCTTCGATCACCGACATCATGGTGAACGGCGGCCGTCAGGTGTGGATCGAACGCGCCGGCAGTCTCGAACGGGTTCCCTTGACGCTCGCCCACGGCCAGATCGAACATATCGTCGAGCGGATTTTGGCTCCGCTCGGTATTCGCATCGACGCCGTCAGCCCCGTGGCCGACGCTCGGTTACCCGACGGTTCTCGGCTGCATGTCATGGCGCCACCTATCTCACTCGACGGCATGGCCGTGTCCCTTCGACGGTTTCGAGCCATACCGCTGACTTTGGACTCCTTTGCGCCGCCCGATGTCACGCGCTACCTCACTGATGCAGTGGCTCGACGCGCCAATATTTTGGTGAGCGGCGCGACCTCGGCCGGCAAAACCACACTCTTGAACGCTCTCGCCGGTTGCTTCGAACGCAACGAGCGCATCGTCACCATCGAAGATGCCGCCGAACTGCGCCTCCCCGGCGTGCACGTGGTTCGCCTTGAAACCCGATCTTCATCGGCGGACGGGTTGGGTGCCATCACCATTCGAGATCTCGTGCGAGCTGCCCTGCGTATGCGTCCCGACCGCATCGTCGTCGGTGAAGTTCGCGGTGCCGAGGCACTCGACATGCTGCAGGCGCTCAACACCGGCCACGACGGATCTCTCACCACCTGCCATGCCAACGGCGCCCTCGACGCGCTCCGCCGTATCGATACCATGGCCCTTTTGGCCGCCAGCGGGCTGCCGCTCGCTGCGGTAGAACAGCAGGTTCAACGAGCGATCGACATCGTCGTGCATGTCGCCCGTGGTCGCCACGGCCATCGGGTGGTACACGATATCGGTGAAGTTATGGATGGCTCCGAACGAATCCGATCCGTGGCCAACAGCGATGGGCTCCTGCCCGGCAGTCGGCCCACCTGGATTGGGCGCCAGCCGTGATCGCCGTATACCTGACCCTGATCGGGCGCCAGCCGTGATCGGCATATGCCTAACCCTGATCGGGCGCCAGCCGTGATCGGCATATGCGTGGGTGTCATCGTGCTTCTGGGTGGATTCACTTGGCGGGTGGTTCGACGTGCAAGTACCCGTGGCACTCGCTCCGCACCGATGCCCGACGCCGCAATAGCGGCAGCCCTTGAAGCCGTCAGCCGTAGTCTGCGAACGGGCTCGTCGTTGCGCTCCGCGCTCCGGGCCACACCTCTGCCGATTGGCGTAGCCCTCGCCGAAGGGCACCCGCTTGCGATGGTTCTCGACGCGTGGGCCCGACGAGCCGTCGCGCCATCGGAGCGCCTGGCGGCCACCGCTCTTGCCCTAGCGGCATCCACCGGCGGTCCGCAAGCCCAAGCCGTCGATGCTGCTGCTCGGGCCGTTCGTGAACGAATCAGCGCCGCCGCCGAGGTCGCCGCCTACTCTGCGCAGGCTCGGTTGTCGGGGCTGGTTATCGCCAGCCTGCCAGTTGTCTTCCTGGCCTGGACCATGGTGGCCGATCACCGAACGGCCGCGGTGCTGCTGCAAACACCGATCGGGTGGATCTGTACGGGTGTCGGGATCGGGCTCGACCTCGTTGGCTGGCTCTGGATTCGGGCCGCAGTCCGCTCCACCGCATGACTGTCCTCTCCGCTGTTTGGATGCTGACGGTGATCGGTGGCGGATATGTCTATCGCCAACGACCAGATCGGTGGCGTATCGCCAGCGCCGCACTATTGGCCCTGTTGTGGGTTCCTTTCGCCATCGTGCCACTCATTTCACGACGACTTGCCCTACGTGTCGCACCGATACTGACCCGTCGGAGCACCAGCCGAGCCGTCACGGCCAGTCTGCCCGACGCAATCGATCTTCTGCTCGTGGCGATTCATGCGGGCCTGACTCCCGAACTGGCCCTACGTCGCCTGGCGCCCTACGTCGACGGCCCTATCGGCCTGGCCACAGGGGAAGTGTTCGCCCGGATCACGGCCGGAGAGCGGTTCGGTGACGCCCTCGATGGGCTCACAGCACATCTCGGAGAGCCGGTGCGACCCCTGGTCGCGGCCATCGCCGGCAGCGAACGATACGGGCTTGCCCTGGCTCCGGCCCTTGATGTGGTGGCGACCTTTAGCCGCGAACAGCGACGACGCGCCGCCGAAAGCGCCGCACGGCGACTGCCCGTGCGGCTCAGCTTTCCACTGGTGCTGTGCATCTTGCCGGCCTTCGCCATCCTCACCGTTGTACCTGCCATCCTCGGCGCCCTGCGCGCCCTCCCGTAGCCACCGAAGGGACAACCCCATCATGTCGCTCACACCCCACCTCCCACCCGTAGCTTCCTCGGATTACGTCGGATCTGCGAACAGCCCATCGGGTTACCTCGCCTCCGATGCAGGTCAGGCCACCGTTGAATATGCGTTGGTCCTACTCGGCGCGGCGCTGATTGCGCTGCTCTTGATTGGCTGGGCGACGGTCGGCGGCGGCGCCGCCCGCATCGGCCAGTTCCTCGGTCATGTCTTCGACGTCATCGAACGCAAGGTGGTGTGACTCCCCCTCACGGCGACGCCGGCCAGGCCACTGTCGAGGTGGCCCTGGCCGTGCCGTTGCTGGCCATCGTGATCCTGGTCGGGTTGCAGATCGCCCTGGTCGTGCGAGATCAGATTGCCGTCATCGCTGCGGCTCGCGAAGGGGCGCGGGCCGCAGCCGTGGCACCCGACTCTACGAGCGCCGCCCTAGCTGCGGTGGGGCGCACTGCGGCCTTGCCCGCCGCAGGGCGCCGCGTGCACGTCAGCCGGGCCGCCGGCTTGGTCACCGTTACCGTCGACTACCAGTCGCCGACCGACCTTGCCTTGGTCGGTACGTTCCTTCCCGACATCACCGTGCGCGGCTCGGCCACCATGGCCATCGAGGAATGATGACCGCCGCGTTGGCGAGACCTCGAGCACCGCCGCGTTGGCGAGACCTCGAGCACCGCCGCGCTGGCGAGACCTCGAGCACCGCCGCGCTGGCGAGACCTCGAGCACCGCCGGCGGCCATACTGGCCAGCCCCATGGCCCTGCGGCCGCGGGCGGGTCACACGGCTCGCTTCAGGCCAGGATGGCGCGTAGCAGGGCGACCGCCGCCGCCTTGTCGAGCGACTCGTTGCCGTTGCCGCATTTGGGCGACTGAATGCAACTGGGGCAGCCGCGTGTGCATCGGCATCGTTCGATCACAGCGCGGGTAGCCTCGAGATGCCGACGAGCATTGGCGAATCCCATCTCGGCGATACCGATCCCGCCAGGGTACCCGTCGTAGATGAAGATCGACGGCAGCCCGGTGTCGACCTGAAACGGCATCGACACACCTCCGACGTCCCATCGGTCGCAGATGGCGAACAGAGGCAGAATCCCGATCCCGGCATGCTCGATGGCGTGCAACGCCCCCAAAGCCGCGCCCGGATCGAGCCGCGCTGACGCGATGACCTCGTCGGTAATCGTGTACCAGAAGGCCCGCGTCTCCAACACCGACGCAGGCACATCGAGTTCGACCCGACCAAGGCTGGCTCGGGTGCGTGTGTGCCGACGTTCATAGCCGGTGATCTGCGTCGACACCTCGATTGACCCGAGAAACAACGAGGCGCGCCCGACCTTCGTCTCACCATCGACGCCCAGCACCCGCACCGCCATCTGGCTCCGGGTCTGGGTGTATTCCTCGACATCGACAGGTTCGACGAAGGCCACGTGATCTTCCATATCGAGCTTCGTAACCCGATATTGCTGACCTAAGTGCACATAGATCGCCCCGGGATGAACCGTGTCGAAGGCACGACTGCTGTCGACGGTGCCGATCACATGACCGTCAGCCAATGCAATGCGATACTCGAACGATGAGCCCGATCGCAGCCCGATGCCCGAGGCCGGAAGACCCCGACCCTGCCAATAGGCTGCGCCGTCTCGTAAACGGAGGCGGTCCTGCAGTACCAACTCTCGTACCCCATCGGCGAGCGCGTCGCCCCACCACTGGTCGTCGTCGGGCTGCAAGGGTCGTTCGAAGGCGGCGCAGGCGAGATGCGGAAGCAGAATCATGGGATTGGCTAGGTTGACCACGGCCGGTTCGAGGGGCCGGGTGAACATCTCACGCGGATGCTGCATCAGCCACTGATCCAACTGGTCCGGGCCGGCAACCAACACGGCGAGGGCAGCATCATCTCGTCGACCAGCCCGACCGGCCTGCTGCCACATGCTGGCCAACGTGCCCGGAAAGCCGTTCATCACGCAGGCGTCGAGGCCACCGACGTCAATACCGAGTTCGAGCGCGCTGGTCGCCACCACAGCCCGAAGTCGCCCGGCGAATAGCTCGGCCTCGATCTCGCGGCGCTCACCAGCGAGGTATCCAGCCCGGTATGAGCGCACGGAATCGGCACGATCGGACGGCAGTCGGCGCCGGATTTCAGCCGCCACGAGCTCGGTGGCCCGTCGGCTGCGGCAAAACGCCACCGTACGCCAATCGTCCTCGACAAGCGTCGCCACCAGTTGGGCGACCTCCAGGTTCGACGGCGACCGCAGTCCGGTGGCGACATCGATGAGCGGCGGATTCCACAACGCGAAAAGGCGTTCGCCGCGCGGTGAACCATCGTCGGTAACCGCCACCACGGGCCGACCGCACAGATCCTCGGCCAGCCGAGCAGGGTCTCCAATCGTGGCCGACGAGAACACGAACACCGGATCGGCTCCATAGAAGTGCGCCAACCGTCGCAACCGTCGCAGAAGGTGACCGACATGGCTGCCGAAAATTCCCCGCAGCACGTGCAGCTCGTCGATCACGACATAGCGCAAATGGCGAAAGAAGGTGGCCCATCGAGCGTGATACGGCAGCATTGAGGTATGCAGCATCTCGGGGTTGGTGAGCACCACATTGGCACGGCGTCGCACGAAAGCCCGAGCTTCGGGCGTGGTATCGCCGTCATAGGTAGAGGCCAGCAGGTCACGTAGACCGAGCGCCGTCAACGATCGCAATTGATCCTGCGCCAACGCCTTGGTCGGGAAAAGGAGCAATGCCGACCCGCGATCTTCGGTAACGGCCTCGGCGACGGGTATCTGATAGCAGAGCGACTTCCCCGAGGCGGTTCCTGTGGAAACGACCACCGAGCGCCCCGCTCGAAGGTGGTTAATAGCGACGGCCTGATGCGACCACAGCGTCGGGTGGCCAAATGCTGCCTCGACGGCGTCAGGCAGCGGCGTCGACAGCGCACCCCAGCGGGCGGTGCGCGCCGGAATGTGTTGCAGATGCACCAACCGGTCATCACCCCCGGCGAGTTGCTGGAGAAGCGTCTCGGCGCCGAGAAGGGGGGAAGCGGCCATTGTGTCGTATAGGTTCGCGCGACAATGGACCTCGACCTGGCCCAAGGCAACTTTGGTGGCATCGGTGTCCTTAGCGCGTCTGGTGAACTTGACCTCGCTACCTCGGCGCTGCTGCAACCGGCCCTATGGAAGTTGATCGACGACCATGTTGGTGCGCCAGTCGTGCTCGACCTGAGAAACATTTCCAGCATCGACCACCTCGGTCTCGGTATCATCGTGGGTGGCCTGGCTCGCGCTGTGCGTCATCGAGGCGATCTCGTGTTGGTACTCGGACCTTCCCGGGTGCTTGAGGTCTTTCAGGCCAGCCGTTTGGATCGAGCCTTCAGTATTCAACCCACCCTAAAAGAAGCGGCAAGTGCCCTCCGATGACCTCAGAAACGCTGCCTCCACTCGCAAAACCAACCGAACTACTTGCGGTTCACGGGATATCGAACGAACTCTTCGCCACGTTAAAGCGATGGTTTTCCGTGCCAAATCAGGTCACCCTGAACCTCTCGACGATCGACGCGGCGACGCGAGAGATGTCCGATCCAGTAATGATCGCGGCACTCGCGTTACGCAAGCTGCAGGCGTTGTCATTAATCGCCACACCCGGCGTGCCGACCGCAACCGATGTGGTGGTCAACATCATCCAGGATCTCCATCGGGCCCTCATCGAGGCGTGGAGCAGCCGACTTCGCCTCGACGCTCGGGCCGCAGATTGGGACGCCGAACTCGAGGCGATGAGCGAACACCCATCGCGAAGTGTTCCCCATTCCTCCTCGCAGGATGACCCCGAACGGGTGCGATTCACTGCGCTTCACCAAGGCCTCCATGAGGCGGTCCGCGCTGTACTGAGCGTTTCGGGCGGCGAGATACGGGTATTTGTTTGAACGGTTCACACGACCGGTTGATGCCAAAGCCAAGTTGGCATCGGTCAGAGCGTTTCGTGCCGCGCACCGTCGTGCAGCCCGTTCTGCGATTCGTGCAGCTGGAAGTGGCCTCAGGGGTCGTGCTGTTGATCGCCGCGGCGTGTGCCATTTTCTGGGCCAATTCACCTTGGCACGGCGGTTACGACCGGTTCTGGTCGACCCCGATCGTGCTGCGCGTCGGGCACATTGACCTGCTTGACGGCCTGGGCCTTCGGACCTTCGTGAACGAAGCCTTATTGGCCTTGTTCTTTCTGCTCGCTGGATTGGAAATCAAGCGCCAAGTGGTCTCGGGCGAACTGCGTGAGTTCCGTAAAGCGGCCCTGCCAGTCGCCGGTGCTCTTGGCGGCATGGCGTTGCCGGCGATGCTCTACCTGGCGGTGAATGCCGGAGGAACCGCAGCTCAAGGCTGGGGTGCAACGGTGGCGACCGACGTGGCCTTCGCGGTCGGTGTCGTCGCGCTTGTGGGTCCGCGCATCCCCGTGGCGGCCCGTATCTTCATCCTCACCCTGGCTGTAGTCGATGACGTCGGCGGCATCATTGTGATCGCCGTCTTCTACGGCACCGGCTTTCGCGGCGCATGGCTGGTGGTAGCGGTGGCGCCGGTCGCGGTGGCGCTTGTGATGCAACGAATCGACGTGCGATCAAATGTGCCGTATGTGGCATTGGCCATCATCTCGTGGCTGGCGTGCCGAAAGGCCGGGGTCGAAGCCGCCATCGTGGGCGTGGTGTTTGGCCTGCTCACCCCAATCCGCCCGTTTCATGATGCGACTGCATTCGGTACTCACGCACGCCGGCTCATCGATGACATCGAGGCCAGCGCCGCAGCAGCCGATAGTGATGATGTCAGCGAAAGCTCCGTCGAGGAGCTTGCGCTGTTTGCCGCCCAAAACGCGTCACCTCTGGCCCGACTCGAGTCGAGGCTTGGCCCCTGGATCATCCTGGTCGTGATGCCGCTTTTGGCCTTCGCCAACGCTGGCATCCGGCCAACCGGCACCGACATCAACGACCGGGTGGTGGCCGGCATCGTCATTGGTCGTGTCGTCGGCAAAGTGGTCGGTATTACCGCTGCGGTGTGGTTCGTGGCCAAGATCACCCGCACCGCTCTGCCCACGGGCATGACGCTGCATCACCTGGTCGGTGTCGCCTCCAGCGGAGGTATCGGCTTCATCGTGGCGTTGTTCATCACCAACGTGGCCTTCGACGACCCGGCCCTCATCGCGTCGGCCAAACTCGGGGTGCTCGTCGCCGCGGTGGTGGCTGGCAGTTTGGCCTACGCCATCTTGCGGCTCGCGCCATCCGCGCCATCCGCGCCCGACCAGGCGCCAACTGGCAGAGTGCAGCCATGAAGAGTGCGTGGAAAGAATTCAAAGCCTTTGCTATGGGTGGCAACCTGATCGACCTGGCCATCGGGTTCATCATCGCTGCCGCGTTCGTCAAGGTCGTCGAGTCGCTGGCGACCGACGTTATCGGCGGTTTCGTCGGTGCCGTTTTCGGCGAGCAGGACTTCAGCCAGATGAAGTTCAAGGTCGGCAAGGGCGCGATCAGCTACGGATCGTTCCTCGGTACGTTGCTCAACTTTCTGATCGTGGCCGGCGTACTTTTCGGGCTGGTCAAGCTGTTGAAGAAGGCCAAGATGGGCAACTTCCGGGCCCAGGGTCAGCGTGAGTGCCCGTACTGCCGAGAGTTCGTGGCGGTCGACGCCGTAAAGTGCAAGTACTGCACAAGCGATATGCCCGCCGTCATCGACGGTGACGAAGGTGCCGACGAGCGGATGTCCGCCAAGCACTGACTTTGTTCTACCCAGTCCCCGCCATTCGGGATACGGGTACGTACTGGCGCTTGGCATGTCGGGCAATCACCAATCGCTACCGAGGTAGTGCTTGCCCAGACGCTTTCGGGCGTCGGCGCGGACCTCTTTGGTGGTGGTGTCCTTGATCGTGTCCAGTTGTTGGGTGAGTTCATCTACCTTCTTCAGCGCCTTGTCTCGCTCGACGGTGAGGTCGTCGACCTTCCGGCGGAGACCGGCGTCTTCGAAAAGGTTTCGCACGCAGTCCCACAAAAGGACGCTGAACACGAGGCCAACGATCAGTTCTGCTGCTGCTCTCATCCTTGAAACATATGGCAAGCCTCAAGCCGCTCGTAACGGAGGGAATTTCTGCTTCTGAAATGGCGCTCTACTCTGATCCACACCTCGGGAGCGACACCTGAAACAATTGGTGGCATGTTGAACACCCCTCGCGGCGGCAGGACACGGAGTACGGCAGTTACGGGCCTGGTTGTTCTCCTCATGGCTGCGGTCTCGTCGTGCGCCACCGCTGATACCGGCGCCCCGACGGTGCAACCCACCGAGGCGTCCTCGGAACAATCAACCTCGACAGCCGTCGCCGCCTCAAGCCCGACGACGGCCAAATCCGGCGCGACAACTGCGGTTCCAAAAGTGACCACAACACTGGCCGCAGGCCCGAAGCCGGGGCCCGCCCCGGCCGCGGCTCCACCGTTGAAGTGGGTGCCCTGCGACAAGGAACTCACCGGCACCAGCGGTATCGACACCAGCCTCATCGACTGC
>JAYTVF010000361.1:0-4058 GCA_043744155.1 Acidimicrobiia bacterium
CGGATCTGCGGGTTCATGCGGCCACCCGACGCCACGATCTCGCCAGTAGTGAGGTCGACAAGATGGCCGGCGATGGTGGTGGAGCCAATGTCGACCGCAATGCCGTAGGCGGCATCGACGAAGCCCGGCCATGCAGCCACGATCTGGTCGCCATCGTTGCCAACACCAGGCCGCAGTGCGACGGTGGCGCAGCGGTCATCATGGTCGAGGGCTCGATGCAGGCTCGACAAAACATGATGCGCAGCAGACCGTACGCAGCGACCGTGCTGTTCGGCGATGGCCTCGACCAGCGAGTCGTACACACTGCGGGCATCACCCAGTTGGGCCAGCGGCACCTCGATGTAACAGAGAACGAACAAGGGATCGAGCACCACGTCGTCGAGGTTCACCGCTTTACGCACGACCTGGCGATGTACCTGGCTCTCGGCCGGCACGTCGACCACGACATCGGCCTGTACCTGTGCAGCACAACCGAGGCGACGGTCATCCAGCGAACGACGACCGTGGTAGGTGGCTTCGATTTCGGCCGACGGGCTCAGGGCCGTGTTAGCCGAATTGATGGCCCACTTGGCGAACGATCCAACTGATGGCGCCACCTGGCAGCGGCCGCAGATGCCGCGTCCTCCGCAGACCGAATCGAGGTCGACCCCGAGGCGTCGGGCCGCGTCAAGCACCGTGGTGCCGACTGGCACCACGGTTTCCAGGCCCGAGGGCGTGAAGACGACCCGGGGCATGCGGGCTATTCCGGGCGGCGACGTCGGCGGCCGGCGTCACGAGCACCAGAGCCGCGCTCGCCACCGGCGGCTGGATCGCGGAACTGGCGGATCCAAGCCGAACAATCGCGGTCGTTTCCAGCCAACACGTCAGCGGCCATCACCGCGGTCTTTACTTCTTCATGCAGCGGGTTCATTATGGCCGAGGTCATGCCGTTTGAGATGGCCATCGCCAGGAATGTGCCGGTGATGGCATGACGATTCGGGATGCCAAATCCGACGTTGGACGCACCGCAGGTGGTGTTCACGCCAAGTTCGTCCTTTAGGCGGCGGAGCAATCGGAAGACCTGCTGGCCTGCTTGGCCGATGGCACCGATCGGCATCACGAGGGGATCGACGACGACGTCACACGCCGGGATGCCGTAGTCCGACGCGCGCTCGACGATGCGCTTGGCAATGGCGAACCGAACATCGGGGTCTTCCGAAATGCCGGTCTCATCGTTGGAGATCGCAACGACGGCCGCTCCGTACCGCGCGACGAGGGGCAGCACACGCTGCAAAACCTCCTCCTCGCCGGTGACCGAGTTGACCAGCGCCTTGCCTTTGTATACGGCAAGCCCGGCTTCAAGGGCCTCAATGATGCTGGAATCGATCGACAACGGCACGTTCGTCACGGACTGCACCAGCTGCACCGCTCGCGCCAAAAGTGCGGGCTCGTCGGCTAAGGGAATACCAGCGTTGACGTCGAGCATGTGGGCGCCTGCGGCCACCTGGGCCAAGGCGTCGGCCTCTACCCGGCTGAAATCTCCGTCCTTCATTTCCTGCGCCAATAGCTTGCGCCCGGTGGGGTTGATGCGCTCGCCGATCATCACGAAGGGCCGGTCGAAACCGATGACCACTTCTTTGGTAGCGGAGCTGATGATGGTATGGGTCACGATTGTTTCTCAGTCGGCTTTCGGGGCGTAGGCCTTGTCGAGGTCGATCCCGCCATTGTCGGCGATACGGGCCACGAGCATGTGGGGATAATCTGCTTCGAGCTTGGCCGCGGCGGCGACCGCCTCGGCTTCGAGATCCTCGCCGCACGGGCGAGATTCTCGGCGCCACTCGGCCAGATAGTCATCGGCCTCGGCCTTGCCAGCAATCATGGCGGCGCGGTCGATGGCGATCTGAAAGCGTTGATGAAGCACGACCTGGCTGCGGCTGCGACCGACTTGGGCGTTCACCTGGGCCGGAATGTCACGCCAGTAAATAGTGACCAGCTTGGCGCCTGTCCTTCTCGCCTCGCTACCGCTCGCTACATCGCTCGGTTCGGGCATGACTAGGCGTGCTGCTTGGCCCGGTGGGCGGCGATGAAGGTCTTGGCCGTCTCGGCCGCGACGGCGGCATCGCGACAATATGCGTCCGCCCCGACTGCGGCTGCGAACTCCTCGTTTAGCGGGGCTCCACCGACCAGCACGATGTAGTCGTCGCGGAGGCCTTTCTCCTTCAATGTGTCGATGACGACCTTCATGTACGGCATCGTGGTGGTGAGCAAGGCAGACATACCCATGATGTCGGGCTTATGGTGGTCGAGGGCAGCCAAGAACTCATTGGCGTCGGTATTTATGCCGAGGTCGATGACCTCGAATCCCGCGCCCTCGAGCATCATCGCCACGAGGTTCTTGCCAATATCGTGGATGTCACCTTTGACGGTGCCGATAACGACCTTGCCGATCGGCTCGTCACCGTTCGCAGCCAGGATCGGACGGAGAAGCTCCATGCCGGCCTTCATGGCATTGGCCGAAAGTAAAACCTCGGGAACGAACAGAATTCCGTCGCGGAAGTCGATGCCGACAATGCGCATGCCTTCGACCAGAGCCTCGTCGAGCACCTTCTGCGCGGACCAGCCGCGCTCCAACAAGATGGTGGTGCCTTCCGCGATCTCGTCCGCCATGCCGTCGTAGAGGTCGTTGTGCATTTGCGGTACCAGTTCGTCATCAGGCAGGTCAGCCAGGATGATGTCTTCGTAGTCTTCGTCGCTCATGAGATTTCCTTGGCTTAATGGTCCACGATACGGAATGCGGCCGCTATGTGGAACGAGTGTACTGGTAACGTGTGACGCCTGTCTACGACGGGCGTGACTCATGTCGGTAGTAGTCGACCGTCTCGGGCGCAAGCGGTGTTGCGCCAAGGATGAGGTCGGCTGCCTTCTCGGCCAGCATCATCACCGGGGCATAGATGTTGCCATTGGTGACGTACGGCATCGACGATGCATCGACCACCCGAAGACCCTGCAAACCGTGGACACGCATGGTGTCAGGGTCGATCACTGACATCTCGTCGGTACCCATGCGGCAGGTACAGGACGGGTGGAGCGCAGTCTCGCCGTCTTTGCCGACCCAGGCCAAAATTTCATCATCGGTCTCCACAGCGGGGCCGGGGGAAAGTTCGCCGGTGGTGAACTCGTCGAATGCTGGCTGGGTCAGGATCTTGCGGGCCATTCGTATCGCTTCGACCCACTCTTGGCGATCTTGCACGGTCGACAGATAGTTGAATCGCAGCGCAGGCTTGGCGAGCGGATTGGTGGACGTGATCTTCACCGAGCCGCGAGAGTCGGAGTACATCGGCCCGACGTGCACCTGGTAACCGTGCTCGCCTTCGGGCGCTGAACCGTCGTAACGCACCGCAATCGGAAGGAAGTGGAACATCAGATTCGGGTACGTGACCTCATCGTTGCTGCGAGCGAAGCCGCCGCCTTCGAAGTGGTTTGTCGCTCCCGGGCCCTTGCGAAAGAAGAGCCACTTGAATCCGATCCCCGGACGGTTCCGCCATTTCAAGCCGGGGGCCATCGACACCGGCTGGCTGCAGCCGTACTGCACGTACACCTCGAGATGATCCTGCATGTGCTCGCCCACACCCGGCAGATGATGCACCATTTCGACGCCAAGCGGCTTCAGTTCGTTCTCGTTGCCCACGCCACTGAGCTGCAGCAGTTGGGGCGAATTGATCGACCCGCCGCACAAAATGATCTCGGTGCCCCGGGCGATCTGGGGCTTGCCTTTGCCCCGTACGTACTCGACGCCGACGGCCGTCTTGCCCTCGAACACCACCCGATTCACCATCGCTCTGGTGAGCACGGTGAGATTCGGGCGGTTGAGTACCGGGTGAAGGTAGGCGCGAGCAGCGCTTAACCGTCGGCCACGGGTGAGGTTGCGGTCGAAGGGCCCAAATCCCTCCTGGCGGAAGCCGTTCACGTCGTCGGTGTGGGCAAATCCAGCCTGTTGGGTGGCCTTGAAGAAGGCATCGAAGAGCGGATTCTTCACCGGACCGCGTTCAAGCACCAGCGGACCGTGGTCACCTCGGTAC
>JAYTVF010000362.1:0-4055 GCA_043744155.1 Acidimicrobiia bacterium
TCATGTAGTTCGAGAGCACGAAAGTGCAGAAGCCGACCTGAAAAGCCACATGAATCAGAATGACCCCGAAGATCGAGTTGTTCAGATGCCCCGAATTCGGTGACAGGAACGCGGGCAACGGGATTCTTCGGTACATCTGGAACAGCGGCTGAATGATTACCTGCTGCGGCATCAGGTTGCCGGCGGTGAACAGCACGAGCAGGGTGAGGTTGAACCGGAAGCTGTATCGGCTGACGGCGAAAGCCACAAAACTGGCGAGCAACAATGTGAAGATCAAGGCCGGTACGACGATCATCATCGTCACCCAGAAATGTCGCCCCATCTGGCCCTGCTTGAACGCATCGCTCCAGTTGGTGAACATCAGCTTGTTGGGCAGCGTGAAGATGCCACGTTTGGTGGTCTCGTCGTATGGCCGAAACGACGCGTACAACGCACCGATAATCGGGATCATCCAGACCACTGCCATGCCAACCAAAAAGACGTGGAGCAGCACCCGGGCTGGCTTGAGCTTCGGGTCGTTCTTTGGTCCGGCCATTACAATACTCACGTGCGCTTTTCCTCTCGGAAGTTGTTGCGGACGTACCAGATGATGAAACCGAGACAAAGCAGCAACAAGATGACGCCGTAGGCAGAGCCGCGTCCGACGTTGCCACCGCCTTCGCCGAGCAGGTTCTGGGTGACCAAAAGCGATGTCAGTTCCATACCGAGAGGGCTACGCAAGGCGGCGACGATGTCGAACGTGCGAAGCGCTTCAATGATGGTAATGACGATGATGATGATGTTGATCGGTTTCATTACGTGGAAGATCACCCGCCGAAATGTCTGCCATTCATTGCAGCCGTCCATCGCGGCGGCTTCACGCAGGGTCGGATCTACGCTCTTGAGGCCAGCGAGGTACAGCACCATGATGTAGCCGGTATGACGCCACGCGATGGCCACAAGAATGGCGACAAAATTCTTGGACGGCCCAAGGGCATTGTCAAGAAATGGGATATGGAAACTGAAGATCTTGTGGGAATCACCGAGCCAGTCGATCTGATGGCCCTCTTTTGTTCGCCCGAGCACCGTGTTCACGAGACCCTGGCGGGGAGAATAGATGACGCTTTTCCAGATGACCCCGACGACGGCGAGCGACAGCACGACCGGGAAGTAGAAGATGCTCTGGTAGATAGCCGTGCCACGGATGTTCTTGTCGAGCAGATAGGCCAGGAACATCCCGAGCAATGTCGGGCCGAGAAAGAGGAAGCCAAGCAGCAGCACGTTGTTGAACAACGCGGCAGAAAGGGTGTCCTCAAAGACCGTGAAGATTTCCCAGTAGTTGCGAAATCCGATAAAGCGGATCTTGTTGAAACCCTGGATGCCATCCCATTTCGTGAACGACAACACGATGGTAGCGATGGCCGGAATCCAAACGAAGGTGATATGTAGGATCGACGGAACTCCCGTCATCCATACCAGTGTCCGACGATTGGATCGGCTGAACTTCGAAGACCGCCGACGGCCCCTCTCGCGAGTGGCCGTCGGCGAAACGGTGGTTGCCATAGCTCCCGTTCTTACTTGAAGATCGTGAGCTTCTTCTCTTCGACGCCTTTCAGCACTTCGCCTATGGTCTTGGGATCTTCGAGGAACTTGGCGATGGCGTCGCCCATGACCTTGGACGCGAATTCCGGGTCGGTGTCGCGGTCCATGAACTGCGAAATCTGCTTGGCCTTGCCCACAAACTCGGCTGACTTCTTCTGAAGCGCAGAATAGTTGGCGGTGCTGGCCTTGCTGCTCGCAGCGACCGAGGAAGGATCGATCTTCAGGTACGCCTCTTCGGCCGGTGCAGTGCCGATGTAGCTGAGGAATGCCTTGGCCGCCTCCGGATTCTTCGGCTTGGCTGCCATCATGAAGCCATCGATCGGGGCCTCGACGGCGTCCTGACCATGCTTGGCGTCAATTGACGGGAAGGCGAAGAAGTCGATGTCATCGATGTCGGCCTGAGCCTTGTACTGGCCGGTAAGGAAGGTACCGATCAGATAGAGACCAGCCTCTTTGGCACCGAGGGCAGTTGCGCCTTCCTCCCATTTGCGACCGTTGACACCGGTCTGCTGGAACGGGATGAGTTTCTCCCAGTTCTTGAAGACGTTCATAACGCGATCGTCCGTCCACTTTTCCTTGCCAGCCATCAGGCTCACATGGAAGTCGTAGCCGTTGGTGCGCATGTTGAGCTGATCGAACATGCCCATTTGGGGCCATTTGCCGTCGTTCGCGGCAACAAGCGGCGTGATTTTGTCGGTCTTCATCTTGTCGAGCAGGGCCATGAACTCGTCCCAGGTGGTGGGGACTTTGTAGCCCTTGTCGGCAAACACACTCTTCTTGTAATGCACGCCCCATGGGTAGTAGTAGAGCGGAACGAAGTATTGCTTGCCATCGTCGCCCGTGGAGGCCTTCTTGAACGAGTCGCCAAGGCCATCGAGGCCCTTCCAGACGTCGCTGATGTCGCCAACGAGGCCCTTGGCTGCGAAGTAGCGCATGCGGTAACCGGCGAACCACGAGATCACATCATCGGGTTGCTGCAGGTACTGGACGATATTGTCTTGGAAAGTGTTGTGGTCAGTGGTGTTTATCTTGACCTTGACGTCCTTGTTGCCAAAGCCGTCGACCATGGCCTGAAGCGCGGCCTTGGGCTTGTCGTTCGAGAAGTTCGACCCGAACGTGACATCACCTTTCGGACCGGCCTTCGCAGCCGTGGTAGCAGGTGCGGCGGTAGTGGCAGGCGCGGCGGTGGTTGCTGCTGCAGTGCTGGCGGCCGGTGCTGCGGTGGTCGCCGGGCCAGCAGTGGTTGGGGCGGCGGTTGTGGCCGCAGTCTTGCTGGAACTGGAGCCGCATGCAGCGAGCACAGCACCAACGCCAGCGAGGCCGGCACCGGCAAGCAACTTCCGGCGGGTAAAGGGCGAGGTGCCCCCATCCGAGCCGGGCCGAAGGTCAGTAGTGGACATGTAGTGATTCCCCCTGAAACGAAGCCGAGTAGATCTGCTCATCGCTACGAACGAAGCACGTCAGAAGTAAACGTAAGTCGTCAGAAGCAATCGTCAGTTCACACGCCAGTGCGAGCCTTGTCAAGACGAACATACGGAAGTTGAAGCAACGACGAGAAGCAGAACCCGGCGGAGCGGCGAGACGTGGTCGGACCGAGAGCAGTCCCTATTCCGCGATGACGACCTCGACGCCGCGTCCCCGAAGCTCGGCACACTGCTCAAGCGACGCCGATCGGTCGGTGACCAGAACGTCGACGAGGTCGATCGAGCACACCTTGGCGAGTGCAGCGGCCCCGAGCTTGGACCCATCCGCGAGCACCACGACCCGTCGGGCCGAAGCCACCATGGCCCGTTTCATCTCCGCCTCGGGCAGATTGATATTGGTGACCCCACGCACGGCATCAACGCCGTTGCAGCCGAGAAAGACGGTGCCAACCCGTAGGCCGTCAAAAAACGCTGAACCCAAGGGATTCACCAGTGAATGCTGCTTCGGGCGCAAGGTTCCACCGGTCACAATTACGGTCAGGCGCGGTGCGCCACGCTCTACCTCCAGGGCAATGGTGAGGCTGTTCGTGATCACCGTCAGATCGACCAGAGCTGTCTGTGTCACAAGAGCGCGGGCCATCGCCGTGGTGGTCGTGCCGACATCGATGATGACCGACTCGCCACTGTTCAAGAGTGAGACAGCGGCACGGCCGATTGCTGCTTTCTCCGTGCTGAGGGCGGCGGCCGCCTCCTCGAAACTCCGCTCGACGCGCGCCGAGCCCCCGGCCATGGCCCCGCCGTGCACTCGTCGCAATACCCCGCGTCGTTCGAGCACATCGAGATCAGACCGAAGGGTGACCTCCGAGACGCCGAATCGTTCGGAGAGGTCACGCACCCGCACGAACCCGGTTTCGGTGACCACCCCGGAGATGCGCTCTTGTCGAAGCTCGGCAGGGAGCAAGGAACCGTCGCCTTCGAGCATGTGCGGAATGGTAACGGACGCGAAAGCCCAGGCCTAGCCGGTTCTGGACGCGGCCGATGACCGTCGCC
>JAYTVF010000363.1:0-14453 GCA_043744155.1 Acidimicrobiia bacterium
CGAGCAGTGCCACGATTTTGCCCCGCCAAGTCAGACGAGGCCGAGGGAACGAGTTAAAAGTACTGAGGATCCAGACCATGCTGCATCAATGGGCCATCGACGGTTCTGACCACCAGTTCGATGACCTCTACAACCTGGTGTCTGACCCAGCGTTCCTCGTGGTTGCGTGGGAACGGGTCAGCGGAAACAGAAACGGGGTAGCCAGAAACGATACGTGTACACCTACCCGTCGAAGAACGCTGTCGCGGCGATCATCGACAAGGTGCGCACGATCACCAGGACGATGGGTCGTAACAATCCGCTCACCGATCTCCTGTGTTCAGCGATAGCTATCGGATGCGCTACCTTGCTATGGGGTGACCTCGGACACAAGGGGCTCGAGATATGGGTGACGAAGAAGGTCTTCAGCGAGCACAGCTTCAACGCGAGTTCGCGGCAGACGCCAACCTCGGCCGACATCACACGGCAACCGCTGTCCTTCCGGCTCGGGTACTTGCGTCGTGGCAGCGCAGCGAGGCCTACGGCGTTTCCCTTGATGTCGTTGAACCGACCTTCACCCATACGATCGAGAACGACTCCCTGTTGTACGAGTCTGGCCGTGACGTGCTGACTGATATGCAACGGACTCTCGGCGACGAGCCGGTCGGCATGATGGTCACCGACGCGGAAGGTGTGGTCCTCATTCGTCAGGGCGGCGACCGCAGTCTGCTCGAATCGCTCGACGCCGACCGTCTCGCGCCCGGGTTCGGATACTCCGAGCGTGAAGCGGGCACGAACGGACTTGGGCTGGCGCTGGCTGATCAACGACCGACGTTTGTTTGCGCCGAACAGCACTACGCCCGAAGTCTGTGTCGATACAACTGTGCTGCAGCGCCGGTGTACCATCCGCTCACTGGGGCTCTTGTCGGAAGCATCAATCTGACCACCTGGGCAATCACACCGAGCCAGTTACTTTTGACGCTTGCCGATGCCGCGGCCAAGAACACCTCTGCGCTCATGCAGGCGCGCAGCGGGCGACCGAGTTCCGCCAGACTCGGCGAGCCGGACTCTTTCAAAATTCAGACGCCCTCGGGAGAACCCGACCCCCGGCCGACCGATAGCGAATGGTCCCGTCTCGTTGGCTGCGCTGCGCAGGCGATATCGATCGGTCGGGTCGTTTTAGCGGTCGGTGAAGTCGGAACCGAGCGACGCACCCTGCTCACTCAAGCGCAACGTCGCGATGATCGAAGCATCCGAATTGTGACGGGCCGGCTGCCTGACGATGACGGCGACATGATGTGGCCGGTCTCGTGGGCATCTGAGCTGCGTCGGCCCCACTCATCGGTAATCGTCCTCGACGTCGACACGATTTCTGGCTATGCAGCCCGCCACTTCCGCGACCTCGTGCTGCACGTCGGCGACGACGGGCCGCATCCGGGCTCGCCACGGGCGCCCATCTCCATGACGGCGACCAGCTTCGCCGACATTTCCCCAGCACTGGCCCGAATAATCGACACCATCATCGAGATCCCGCCACTTCGCAACCGCGTTGAAGATGTGCTCCCGCTGTCACACTCGGTTGCTCACCGGGTGCGAGGCCGCAACGTGAGTTTTACCCCGGCTGCCCAGGAGGCCCTGTGCAACTACCCATGGCCCGGCAACGTCGTAGAGCTTCGACGCGTCATCACTGATGCCGCGCAACGCACGAACGTAGTCGACGTTCAGCACCTTCCACCCCAGTTCTTCACGACCTCGAGGCATCGCCTGTCGCGTATCGAAACGTTCGAGCGTGACGAGATCGTGCGAGTCCTCAGCGAACCCAACATCGGTATGGCCACGGCGGCAACTCGTCTTGGTATCAGCCGAGCCACCCTCTACCGACGATTAACCCAGTACGGCATTCGGCTACCCCGATCGAGCAAGGGGTAAGGCAGGCTGACCATTGTGCTGCGTGAACACAAACGGGCACGCAGCTCGTGATCATCGGGCGTGAACCTTCGGGCGTGGAGGTATGACGGTCAGCTTGTGAGCGCGACTGGCAGGCCGAGTGATCGGGCGGCGCCGGCCAGGTCGTTGTCGCCGGTGACCAGCACGAGTTCAGCATCGAGCGCAGCCATGGCGGCGGCGAGGTGAACGGCGCCGTAGCCGCGCAGGTGGTGGGCTTGGGCGAGGTCGCCGGCATGGCGGGCCAACTCGGCGGTGACCTCGACGTGGTCGATCTCGGTGATGATCGACTCCAGTTCCGCCACCGCGGACCCGTGCTGGTGCTTGGTGATCCGCCCCATCCGCTCAGCTCGGGCGAGCGCGGCGCGGCGTCGGGGTAGAGGAGGCGGACGCTGATGCTGCGGGTGGCTTCGTTCCAAAGCCGGGCGCAGGTCGCCGACGACGGCTCACCGATGAGCAGTGGAATCACTGCGGATGTGTCGAAGTAGGCAATCACTGCCGCTGTTCGGCCACGAGGTCGCTGACGGTGCCCTTGGCGGTGACCGGCATCGGGTGCCGTTCCCGATCCTTCGTAGCGAGCAGCGCGCCACCCATGGCCAGCCGACCGAGAAGCATCCGGCCGTTCGGAGGAACCGACGACCCAACGATCAGCGGCTTCACATCGCATCGGCTCGAGCCGTACCTCGGTCGGAACGCCGAGCCGATTCCGGCTTGCAGATGTCCAACGTCGACCGAGTTTGACGATGCCGACGACTAGCGCGGCCGCAATGGCGAGAACGGGTGAAGCTGGCCGGGGCGTAGCCTGGGGCGATGAGTCCACGGGTCGAGCGACCGCATATGGCGGACTATGGCGTGCCCACTGATCGAGACGGTGCGCTGGGGTTTGGTCGCCCGAGTACTGATGAGACGATCTGTCCCGACACGACACCCGGCCTCATCAGTACGGGCAGGATCGGTCAGATTCGGGCGATGGAGGCTTCGTAGCGGTTCGTGGCGACGTGATCGCCGCTGACGAGATGGAGGTCGAGCACCAGGGACCCGGGCGCGTCGGGAACGACGAAGCGCACTGTTCCTACGAACGCCACACCATCTGCATCCGCGCCGCCACCCCAACGCCAGCCGTGATGACCGCCAGTCCAGGCCAACTCGGCGGTCACTTCCAGCCCAACGAGCGGCATCCGGAGATCGTTGATGACGTGGATATCGAGCGCGACGGCCGTGCCGGTCGAAAGTCGGGCTGGCATGCGTTCGGCCACGACGATGATTGGTCGACATGAGTCGATGACGGCTTGATAGGCCGGTTTGGCGACTCGTTTGTGGTCGAGCAGGCTGGCGCTGATGGCCGGATTGGCGTCGGCCAGAAAGAACACGGCGAAGCCACCGGACGGGCGATACTTCAGTCGCCGCAACGTCTCGATCTGATGCTTCAGCAGTACCGCTTGGTAATCCTGGGTGGCTTGGCGCCACTGTTCGAATGTGTTGAACGTCGCCGGCGGCACATAATTGTCGAATCCGGCTTTCTGGAGGCCGTGACGCTTGGAGAGCAGATCCCAATCCAGTTCGGGCCACGACCCCGTGTCGATGAAGTCACTGGTTGTGGGCACGCTTTGGGCCCCGAACTCGCTCACAAATCGCACCAGGCGCGGTACCGAGTTGGCGAGGTCGGGAAGGTCTCGTTCGTCCCCCCCGTGCCACCCGATGAAAAGATGGCTGTCGGTACCGTCGAGCTGCGGAAGGTGGGGGAGCACACCTGAATGCGCGACGATCGGGCGACTGTCGTCAGCGTTCTTCAAGGCATTCTTCACCCAGCCATCGAGCACCGATTTGTTCCACGTCGGCAGACCCTGGCGGAAAAAGGTCTGTGCTCGGGCGCGCATGGTCGAAGTCAATCCCGACGTCGATGGCGTCGTCGGTACCGGTTCGTTGTGTCCACACCAGACCGCCAGCGAGGGATGGTGACCAAGTGAGTACACGGCCTCGGTGGCCATCCGGGTCGCTGATCGTCGCACGGTGTGGGCGTAGCCTCGGTGGAGCGGCAAGTCCTGCCAGATCAACATGCCCAACTCATCCGCGGTGTCGTACAGTTCGGGTCGACCGATATGCCCGTGCACGCGTATGAGGTCAAGACCGGCGTCGCGAGCCAACACCACGTCTCTGACGATCTCGCTGTGCTCGGCCTCGCCAAGGGCCAAACGGGTCGGAGCGACGTTCACGCCCTTGGCGAAGAGCCGTTCGCCATTGATCGACAGCACGAAGTCGTGCATTGCGACCTGACGTAGCCCGGTGCGAATGCTGCGAGAGTGCGAGAGCTCTGTGGCAGAGCCTTTCGTGCCATTCAGACGGTCACCGCGCGCGGCCACGAACACCTCGACGACAGCGTTCACGAAGGCTTGCTGGCCGAGCGACCAGGGCCACCACAGCGCCGGCTCGTCGATACCGAAGCTCCACTCGACCGTATTGGTACCGGTGGCCAACGGCTGTAACAGCTCGCGTTCAAGGGTCGTGCCAACGGCGGTACGGATACGCACTGTCCGTGCCCGATCGCTATCGAGGATGGCCCGAACATCAACGACGGCGCGCTGTGCCGTGGCTTCACGACAGCGCACGCTGAGCTTTTCGATACGCACGGGGCCCGTTCGCTCCACGTGTACGGGGCGCCAGAGCCCACCAGGATTCCACGTGGCGTCGAGGTAGTCGGCATCTTGGAAGACGCCTGTCAGATTTCGTTTGGCCGCCTTGTTTCGTTGCGGAGCACAGGTCACTTCGACGGCGAGAACGTGGTGGTCGGTGAGACGGGCGAGATCGGTTACCTCGTAGGCATGCGGGAAGAAATAGCCCTCGGGGTCGCCGAGGTAGGCCCCGTCGAGCCACACATCTCCTTGATAGAACAGTCCGTCGAGCACCACCCAGCTGCGCCCGTCTGCTGGGCCGACATCCCAGTCGAATTGGGTGCGGTAGATCAAAGGCCCGTCAGCCTCGGCAAATGCAGGCTCCGACCGCCAGTGACCAGGAACGCGAACATCCTGCCAACTGTCGTCATTGTAGCCCAGGCCAAAGGCCTCACGTCGAAGATCATCATCTGCGAGAGCCGCTCGCCAGGTGCCGGAGAGATCCATCACGACGCAGGGTAGCCGCGGTGCCCCTTCGGCGGTGCGGCGTTGCTACGGTGCAACCATGGCAAGTCAACCGCAGACTCTTGGAGAATTGAAAGCATCGGACTGGAATTCGGTTCCCGTGAAGGAAGAGATGCGGGCAAATGCCGTGCGGCGGATTCGTTCCGGCGAGCCGCTGTTCGAATCGGTGCTGGGGTATGAGCAGACCGTGATGCCCCAGCTCGAGAACGCACTGCTGGCCGGCCATGACATTGTGTTTCTCGGCGAGCGTGGTCAGGCCAAGACTCGCATGATCAGGTCGCTGACCGGGCTTCTCGATGAATGGATGCCCATCATCGCTGGCAGTGAGATCAACGATGATCCGTATCATCCGGTCTCGCGCTATGCCCGCGACCTGGTCGAGTCCGAGGGTGACGCAACGGCGATCGCGTGGGTGCATCGCGACACACGGTACGGCGAAAAACTGGCCACACCCGATACCTCTATCGCCGATCTCATTGGCGAGGTTGATCCGATTCGCGTCGCCGAAGGCCGCTATTTGTCCGACGAGATGACCCTGCATTACGGACTTGTGCCGCGTACCAACCGCGGCATATTTGCGATCAATGAGTTGCCTGACCTGGCCGAACGCATCCAGGTAGGATTGTTGAACGTGCTGGAAGAACGCGACATCCAGGTGCGGGGGTACAAGATTCGGTTACCGCTCGACGTGCTATTGGTGGCCACGGCGAACCCCGACGACTACACCAATCGCGGTCGCATCATCACCCCGCTGAAGGACCGGTTCGGGAGCCAGATTCGTACCCACTATCCGCTGGAGATCCCGACCGAGATCGCCATCATGCGACAAGAGGCCCGCCCTCTTTCTGGCTGCGACGTGCATATGCACACCCCGGCATTCATGGAGGAAATCGTCGCGACGTTCTCGCATCTGGCCCGCCAGTCAAATCAGGTGAATCAGCGATCCGGTGTGTCGGTGCGTCTCAGCGTCTCGAACCTCGAAGTGCTCGGTGCCAGTGCGCTGCGCCGAGCGTTGCGTACCGGCGAAAATGTGGTGGTGCCGCGAGTATCAGATATGGACGCCTTGGCGGCGTCGAGCTCAGGCAAAATAGAGATCGAGAGCATGGAGGAGGGTCGAGACGGCGTCATCATCGAAAATATGTTGAAGGCCGCCGTGCTTACCGTGTTCAAGGCCCGGGTGACGCCGGCTGAGTACCGCGACCTGATCGTCGCGTTCGAGGACGGATTGATCTTCCAGACGGGACAGGACGTTACGTCGGCCGACGAAGCACGCCTGGTCGAATCGGTGGCATCGATCCGCCCGACTGTTCTCGGCCTCACCAATGGCGACGAATCGCCCGCCGCACTGGCCAGCGCCATCGAATTCGTTGTCGAAGGTCTGCACCTCTCCAAACGTCTCAATAAGGACGCCTCGGGCGGCCGCGCTCAGTACCGCGGTCGTAGCTAGACAGCGTTGGCGTTCGCGGCCGTGCAAACTGCCCGCGGTACTAAGAAGGCGCTGCCGGTTCATGCACCAGCGTGAGGGCACCGAGAGCCGCTGCGGCACAGCCGGCGGCCAGAAGTCCTGAGCCGCCGATGCCATGGGACGAGTACAAACGGGTGCTCGCAATCGCCGTAGCGCCGCGCCCCACTGTGCCAAGACCCACGGCAATGCCGAACGCGGCCCCCGGGTTGCTTGGTTGCAGGGACGGCACCAGTGGAATGTACGACACGATGGCGAACTCGAATCCGAGAAAGAACAACACGAGCAGACCGAGACCAGCCACAGACACGTGGCCGACGAGTCCGAGCGCCATCGCCGTGGGAATCATGAGGCCGGTACCAAGCCGTACCGAACGGCGTTTTCCCCACTTGTCCGTGAACCGCACGGTTGAGGTACTGGCGGCCAACTCGGCCCCGCCGAGCAAGATCGACACCGCTCCGAGTCCGAGGGTCGAAAAGCCGAAGGCGTCCTTCAGCCAAGAACCAAACGCGACGAACATGCAGTTGCCGGCGGCCATGATGGCGGCGAACGAGCTGAAGCCCGCTACGGCCGTACGAGACCACGCGAGAGGCGCCGAGGACCCGTCGCGGGCTGCTGGTCGGTCGGCGGGCAGCGCACGGTGCAGGTGAAGTGCCATCGCGACCAATACGACGACTAACACCACATACCCGACGCGCCAAGACGTGAAGTAGGCCACCACAGCCAGGATGGGGATGCCGATCAAGGTAGCGCCGGCCCAGGCGGTCTCGGTGATGCCAACGACTCGGGCGCGGTTGCCGTAATCGGTGCGCTCGGTGATCCATGAGTTCATACTGTTGTCGAACATCAATTTCGACAGGGCCAGCACCACGAACCCGACGCTGAGCGCGACGATAGAGCGAGCCGAGGCGGCGAGCGCGGCGCCCATGGCCACGCCACCGAGTGTGAGCGTGAGGGTGGTGCGCCGACTACGACGATCGAGCTGGTGACCAACGACTGGTCCCAGCAGGCCGGTGAAATCGCCCATGCTTGTGGCCAACCCCATGGTGGAGAGGCTGACGCCGAGGCTGCGGCGAATCACTCCGAGAAAGGGGATGGCGAACCGTAGGGCGGTGTTGCTGATAAAGCGGGCCAGCGTTAAGCGGGTGATGTGAGTCTGGATCTCGATGGAATGGTCCTGATGAAGAAACCGGCGCAACGGCACGGCCTAATCCCTGCCGATCCACGCTCGCAGAGCGGGTCGCGGGTCGCGGTCACGATCGTAGAGACCCTCTGCAAGGGAGAAGCCACGTTCAAATGCCCATCCATCAATCGCGGTCGACCAGAGGGCGGCCTCGATCGGAATCCCGTCGCTCACGGCGTCCAGGATGACGTTACGAGCCAGGCGCGCCTGTTCGCCTTGCCACGCGGCGTCGGTAGTCGGTGCGCCGTAGGACGTCACGGCCAGTGGTCGCTGCGGCAACATTTCGGCCAGGCGGTGCAACGTCAGAGCCAAGCCTTCGGACCACACCACCAAACCGTTGTCGGCCCGTCGTCCGCCGGGTGGATACGAACGCAGTTTGTCTTCGGCCGAAGCCAGCGCCCCGTGGTAGGCGATTCCGACGATGTCGCCGCTGTCCTGCAGGTCGGGTACTTCGATCACCGCGAGTCCGGGAACGGCTAACTCACCGTCTCGTATGGCGCGCACAGCGATATCCCAGGTGTTCTCATCGACTCGGCGGGCTCGTTTCCCGCCTTCGACGGTGCCATCGGTGGTAAAGACGGGCGCGAGGGCCAGAGAGTGCGCCACAGGCGCACCGTTGCCACGCAGTAACCGCCAGGCGTCTCGCCATGCCAGCCAGGTGCCCCGAAGTGCCTTGGCGCGCATCTCCGGGTCGCGTTTGGCGGGCGGGTGCATGCCACGGGAGTACGCCAGGCTTGCGTACCCGGACGGGTCGTGCAAGGGGACCCAGGCATCGATCTGTGCCCCCATCTCCGAGGCCACCACGTCAACGTAACGGGGCCAAAAGTAGCCGCGTGACTTGTCGTCGATGAAGCCGCCCTCGTCGATGAACCAGCCTGGCACGGTGCGGTCGTGCAACGTCACCCATACCGACAGACCTACCTCCCGGGCGGCCTGCAAGATCAGGGAATACTGTTCAAGCGCGTCGCCATCGATCTTGCCCGGCTGAGGTTCGATACGCGCCCACTCTATGCCGATACGGATAACTGACAGACCGGTCGAGGCGAACAACGCCATGTCGTCACGAAACTGGGTGCGAAAGCCGTTCCCATCCGCCGAATTCGGTAGTCGACCCGCTTTCTGCCAGGCAAAGGCGTCGGCCGACGGCGCCAAACCCTCTGCTTGGGCGGAGGACGAAGCGGCACCCCAGAGAACGGTCACCCAGGCACGATGACAGAGTGCGGGGTCAGGCGACGAAAGGAGAGCGCGTCCATAGTTCGCCGGTGTCATTGCGTAGGCTGGCCTCGGCCACACCGGTGAGCGCCACGACCTCGATCGGCTCGGGGAATCCGCGTAGGTTGATCAGGCTGTGGTGTATCGCTATCGCCCCAGTTGGCAGGCGTTCTATCTGTCCCGATGGCATGAGTACTTCCCAACCCTCTGCAGCATCGCAGAGCCGGGCCGCCATGTTGACAGCCGAGCCGATGTAGTCGTCACCTTCGAACAACAGTGCATAGCCTGACGCGATACCCGCACGCAGGCTCAAGGGACTACAGGCCTCGCGGCTTCGGCTCTCGAGGTCGAGGACGGCAGCGATGGCGTCAGCCTGGTCGACGGCGACGAACATACAGCCGTCGCCGAGCCACTTGGCGATGCGTACCCCACGTTCGCTGGCGACATCGCGAACGATGGCCCGAAAGGCGGACAAAAGTCGCCCTGAGGCATCGTCGCCGTTCTCGGCGGTGTAGTTGGTGAATCCGCCAAGGTCCAAGAAGACAAACGTTCGCGGAACACGCATCCCCTGAGGTTAAGAGATTTTGATCACAGAGATGCAGTGAAATCTCGGCCGACGGAAAAAGTCGTGAGATTTGGACCCGTTCGGCTCAGATTTTGCCCTGAGACAGCGTTAGCGTGCCGGGATGGCACCTCGGTTCTCCTATAGCCGCTGGGACGGTCTGCAAAAGGGTTTTGACCTCGACGCTGATCAGTTGATGCAAGAAATCACTGATGACCTGCTCTACCACGGCGATGTGCATGCGGCGTTGCGACGCATGATGCAAGAAGGCATGCGCGACCGCAATGGTGAGCGGGTGCAGGGTTTACGCGAGATGATGGAAAAGTTGCGTCAAAAGCGCAAGGAAACCCTCGACAGCCACAACCTAGGCGGCGTGTACGACGATATCGCCAAGGAATTGCGGGAGGTCATCGAGCAGGAACGGGGGGCGCTCGACGAACTTGCTGCCCAAGCCCGTGACTCGGGGGACGCCCGTCGTCAAGAGGTCACCGACCAGGCAGTGCAAGAACGCCAGTTCACCCTCGACATGCTGCCGCCCGACCTGGCCGGGCAGGTCAAGGATCTACAGCAGTACGATTTCACCTCGTCAGAAGCTCGCGAGCGATTCGAGCAGTTGTTGCAAAAGTTGCGGGAGCAATTGATGCAGAACATGGTCGACAAGATGACTGGTGCCATGAAAGGCCAGACGCCCGAGGGTATGCATGCCATGAAAGACATGATGGCCGACCTAAACCAGATGCTCGAAAGACGCGAGCGCGGTGAGGACGCGGGCTTCGAAGAGTTCATGAACAACCACGGTGACTTCTTTCCGGAGAACCCGCAGTCGCTTGACGAACTCCTCGAGACGATGGCGCAGCGCATGGCGGCGATGCAGCGCATGATGAACTCGATGACCGCGGAGCAACGGGCACAGCTCAAGGACCTGTCGGACCAGTTACTGGAGGACATGGATCTTCGTTGGCAGGTCGACCAGTTGGGGCAAAACCTGCGGTCGCTTTACCCGCAGATGGGGTGGCAACAAGGTTATGACTTCCGAGGCCAAGACCCGCTCGGCTTCTCCGACTCCATGGACATGATGAACGACCTTGGTGACATGGATCAGCTCGAGCAGCTGATGAAAGGCGCGTCCAGCCCCGGCGCGCTGGCCGAAGCCGACATCGATCGCGTCCGAGATCTCCTGGGCGATGATGCAGCAAGGTCAATGGAGAAGCTCGCACAGATGGCCAAAATGCTCGAAGACGCGGGGCTGATCAACACCAAGGATGGTCGGCTGGAGCTGACCCCACGCGCCATTCGCAAGCTCGGTTCGAACGCGCTTGACGAGCTTTTTTCGAAGCTCGCCAAGGACAAACTTGGCCAACATCAGCAGAACCGCCTGGGTACGGGGCATGAGCGCGATTTCGAGACCAAGCAGTATGAATGGGGCGACCCGTTCAATCTCGATCTGCATCGCACCATTCGCAATGGTCTGCGACGCCAGGGTCCTGGCACGCCGGTGCACCTACGGCCCGAGGATTTCGAGATCGAACGCACCGAGAATCTCACAAAATCCTCCACGGTCTTGATGCTCGACCTGTCGCTGTCGATGCCCATGCGCGACAACTTTCTGCCGGCCAAGAAGGTGGCCATGGCGCTGCATTCCCTCATCACCTCGCGATTCCCACGTGATTACATGGGAATCGTGGGTTTCAGTGAGGTGGGCCGCACGCTGAAAGCCTCGCAGCTGCCCGAAGTGAGCTGGGATTTCGTGTACGGCACCAACATGCAGCACGGGTTCATGCTCGCCCGCCACCTGCTGGCCAAGCAGACCGGCACCAAGCAGATCATCATGATCACCGATGGTGAGCCGACGGCCCACATCGAACAGTCGGGCCAGGTGTTCTTCAACTATCCGCCCGTGTGGGAAACAGTGGAGGCCACGCTGAAAGAAGTTGCCCGCTGCACGCGAGATGGCATCACCATCAACACCTTCATGCTCGATGCCGACCGCGGGCTCAAGACCTTCGTCGAGAAGCTGACGGCCATGAATCGGGGCCGGGCCTTCTTCACCTCACCCGAGACCTTGGGCGACTACGTCATTGTCGACTTCCTGGAGCACAAAAGGTCGTTGGGACGCAGCCGCAAGGGCGCCTGAGCCATCCTGTAACGGTTGACACCAGCGCGCGTCGGTGCATTCCGATCGTCGTGCCGAGCGGCACACTCTTGGCATGTGGAATCCCTCGATGTTTCTCCCGAAGCACTCCTCGATGCCTCGCGCATCTTCCGCAATGCTGCCTCGGCCAGCGCCTTCGTCTCGTCGGCCGGGGTTGAGATCGGGCCGTCGCTGGCGGCGGCCTACACCGACCTTGTTCGTCGAGTGCAGAACGCCGCGCTGTCCACTGAACTCAAGGCGCTCGCTGCCGTGCTCGAATCGGTTTCCACGACCTATCAACTCACTGAGGGCGATATCGCCAGGAGGGCATCGGGCCGTGGCGATTGACCCCCTTGCCGTGCGCAACCTGGCCCGACTCAACGATGCCGCGGCCGACACTCTGGTGCACCTGTTCTTCCCCAGTGTTCCGGCCTGGCACGGTATTGGCGCGACGGTGTTTCGAGACCGGGTCGATTCCATCGGCCACCGCAGAGATGAACTCGCCGACGCCCATCGCGAGGCTGCCGTGCTACTGCACGCCTTCTCCCTGGCCGCCCAAGGGCTGCTCGATGAGATGGCGTGGCGGGGCCGCCAACGCGACAATGCACAGGAACGGGTGGCGTCGCTACGGTCGGCTTTAGGGTCAACTGTTGACCCGATTCAGGTGCAGCGGCTACAAGCGCAATTGGCGGAGGCCATCTCGGACCGACAGCGGGCAGTCGACCAGTGGAGCGAAGTAAAGGCAGATCTGTCGCGCCGGGAGAGGGCGTGCGCCCACTCCGTCAAGGGCTTGGCCGACTTGCATGCGCTGCCCTCCCTCGCCGGCCGACTCTGGAGGCTGCCGCTGGCCGATTTTACTGCGTACCGCCAACTGGTAGCCGCCGGCCGCATCCCGACTGAATCATTGAACTGGACCAACGACGGCTGCTCTGACGGTCACCTCATCACCAGCGAATCGTCGGACGATTCATGCATCCGCCACGACTTCGGCTATCGCAATTGGCAAGAACTGTCCGAGGTGAAAGACCACGCCAAAGCCATGGTCGACCAGCAGTTTGGCCGTGACTTGCACGACGTCTGTGGTCAGATGCCCGTGGTCTCGGTGCCTGATGCGTTGTTGGGGCACGGCTCGATCCGCCTTGATTGCGAGATGATGGCCGCCGAGGCCTTCGTCGGTGTGACGCTGGTCGGTAGCCCTGATGCTCATGAGACGGGCAAGAAACGTGACAGATAGCGATACTTTCCAAAAATATTCGCGCTGAACGTAGTTTTATCGCTACAAACGCAAATCCCCCCTTGCGCAAACAAGGTGTGGTAGTGGACAATGACATCGTTGTAACTACAACGGTGGCAGTATGTCCGAATCGACTTGGATTCGGCGTTCCGGGCGCCGGCGGCCATCAGGAGGCCCTCGATGAGGTACGAAGCAAACGAGCGTGACGAACGGTCTTGGCAGGACAACGCCAATTGTCTTGGTGTCGACCCCGACCTCTTCTTTCCTGAGCGTGGTGCCTCCACCCGAGAGGCCAAGGAGGTCTGTCGTGGCTGTGTCGTTCGGGAGGACTGCCTTGAGTACGCGCTTGCCAACGGTGAGAAGTTCGGCATCTGGGGCGGCTTGTCCGAGCGTGAACGTCGACGCATCAGGCGCCAGCGGGCACTTACCGGCCGCCGTGTCGCAAGCGCATGAGCGCATTTCGGCTTCGATGCCGCTTCTCGATCAACCAGTGGTAGCTTTTTCTCATGTACGCGTTTCTTGATGGAGCAGAGCTTTGGATCGTTCTGGCAATCGTGGTGCTCATCTTTGGTGGCTCTCAGATCCCCAAGATCGCCAAGTCGATAGGTCAGGCGCAGAAAGAATTCAAGAAGGGCATCAACGAGGGCTCGTCTGACGATGCCCCTAAGGGTCCCTGACGCGCCAGGGCCTCCCGGCCTCGCAGTTCGTCTGCCGGGTGTAGTGGCCGTCATTGTGGTTGTCGCTGGGCGAGATCGAAAGAGGCCCGGACATGTCGTCCGAGCCTCTTGACGTTTTGCGTTACTTCAGTAGCAGCAGCGTTAGCCGTCGCGACTTGAGGATGCGGCGCCGCTCACGCTCGCTGGTGCCACCCCATACCCCGTGGTCGATGCGGCGTTCGAGCGCGTACTCAAGACACGTGACCGCCACCGGACATCCGGCGCACACGCGTTTTGCCCGCTCGACCCCTACCCCGTCAGGGGGAAAGAACGCAGTGGGAGGGTGATTGTGGCAGTTCCCCTGCGTCATCCAACTGTTGTCCGACTCAACTTCGTACACGGCATCTCCCTTGGAGGATTTGAAAGCGTTGTGTGGTGCCGCCCGCTTCAAAAACCACGACCCTGTGGTGGATGACCCTCTGACTTTGGACGTCCGCCGTCAGTACTTGGTTCCCAAAATGTTGCATCTTTTCTGACTCACGACAAATTCGGGCAACAACGTCGGGGTACCCGCCCCCTAGACTCAGCGCCTATGTCGAACGTAGCGCATGTAGATGCCTCAGTTGCCCCGCGCGCCCATGCGCGCGTCGTCTACCTCGGGCCGGTTGCTCCTCACTGGGAGGTCTACAGCGAATATGGCGACCGAACGCTGGTAGAGGAGTTCCGCACGCGGGTGTTGGCCCGGCTGGTGCTGCTCCCCCGTGACGACCCGCAATTCCGCCGCAATCGTGAGCGCGTCGTTCGTGACGCCGAGCGCGAAGGTATTGCGCTGGAATGGGATCTCGGCCTTCCCGAAGACAACGCCTAGCTTCGTCGTCGCGCAAAGGAATCACGGGTGAGCCGATCGATCGAGCCGATCGTCGCAGCAGGCGGCGTCGTAGTGCGCGACGGTCGCG
>JAYTVF010000364.1:0-4021 GCA_043744155.1 Acidimicrobiia bacterium
CCCGCCTTCGTGACCCAAGCCTCACAGATCGTGGTGCTCGACCCGATCATCGTCACGGACCACTCGACCACCGCATACGTGCATGTGACTCGCTCGATTACGAAAGCAGCAGAGACGTTCGACGCCCACATCGAGACCCGCGGCACCAGCGTTGTGCGCCACCTCAGCGCGAGACTCGATCGCGCCGAGCCGAAATCACGCCCAACGGCAAATACATATTCACCCACCGACCTGGCGTTACCAGTACGGGCAAACGACATCTATGCCCTCTTCTTTCACGGACCGGCCTTTCAAGTGCTCAAGGCCGCCGGTCTCGCAGATGATGCAGTTTTCGCCGAGGTGGCGACCGATCTGCCCAATCTGACAAGCGATCCGATCAACATCGATGTACTTGCTCCGAGACTGATCGAAGCCTGCCTTCAAACCGCTGGACTCCTCGAGGTCGCGACGAGGTCCCGGATGATGATCCCGAGTCGGATCGAACGATTCGCGTTCGTTGGTGACCAGGCACTCCGACCCGATCGTCTGTTCACACGTGCCCGCCGATCGGTCGCATCCCACGGCGTCGATGCCGTCGACATCGATCTCGTCGATGCCGACGGGTCGTGCTGGCTACAGGTCATCGGCTACCAGACCCTCCCCCTACCGTTTGCCTCCGATTCCGCAGCAATCGACGATCTCAACCAAGCGTTTCGCCGCACAGCATCGTGAGACGCCACGCGCGCTGATAGGTGGCACGTGCTCAGCCCACCATCGGACTACACGCCCGGCGCGGCTTGCAGCACCGAGCGTAAAGCCTGGGCCGCACCCATCAGCGCTGCACTCTCATAGGGAACGACCACCTTGGTGTTGTCGCTATCGGCAAACTTGGCCAACGTGTCGAGCTGCAAGATGGCGATCAGAGACGGATCGGGGTTGGCGGCCCGGATAGCGCTGTACACGCTGGTGATGGCTTGCGAACGGCCCTCGGCCTCGAGAATGAAGGCCTGACGGTTACCTTCGGCTCGCAAGATCGCTGCTTCCCGTTCACCTTGGGCGGCCCGAATGGCGGCTTTGGCAGCGCCGTCGGCGATGTTGATCGCCGATTGCTGCGAGCCTTCGGACTGCAAAATCTTGGCCCGCTTCTCCTGATCGGCCTGCTTCTGCAACGCCAATGCCTCCAGGATTTTCGGCGGCGGGGTGATCTCGACGATTTCGATACGGGCAATGCGGATACCCCACTTATCCGTGACCGCTTCCATCTGCGACTGCACATCGGTGTTGATGCGCTCACGCTCGGACAGGGCTTCGTCCAACGACAAGGTGCCGATGACCGAGCGCAAGGCGGTGCGGGCCAACGCGTCGATGGCCACCCCGAAGTTCGCCACGCTGAACAACGCCTGCTTGGCATCGACGATTTGGGTGAATATGGTGGCGTTGACGGTGACCACGACGTTGTCTCGGGTGATGACTTCCTGGCGATCTCCGGGCACCGGTATTTCACGCATGTCAACCCGCTGCAGGCCATCGATAAAGGGAGCGATGATCACCAGGCCCGGTTCATGGGTTTTTTGGTATTCACCCAGCCGCTTAACGACACCAACCTCGCCTTGCTGCACGATGTTCACCATGTTTTTCAACATCACCAGCAACACCAACACCAAAATCACACCGGCGACGATGCCGACAACAGCAGTAACACTCAACGCAATCATGCAGGATTTCCTTTTTCGGGGGCGGGTTCTACCGTCAGTGTTGTTCCGGTGACGGCAACCACAACAACCGGCGTCGACGGTGGAATTATTTCGTTGCTCCGAGTACGAGCCAACCAGTTCTCGCCCAAAAGTCGCACATGGCCGGCCACGTCGGTACCGACATGGTCAAGGGTGATGCCGCGGGCGCTGATCAACCCGCCATGCACACCGCCGATCTGTACCCCTGAGCGGCGATGCGCGAAGGCTCGACTGACATACGGACGGGCCAGCAGGATGCCAGCGGCGGCCACGACCACCGCAACAGCGCATTGCAGTGGCAGCGCCGACGGTGCCACCACAGACACCAGTGCCGCCGCGGCGGCACCCGCGGTGCCGAAGATGGCGAAAAAGGCCATGTGATGCAGCTCGACGGCAAGCAACACCACCGCGATCAGAATCCAGACGATCACCACGATTGCCACCTCCGATCCGACGATACTGCCTCGTCAAACCAAAAGCGCGAGGTCGTCGGGAATGTTGCCGACCCGTCGGCCAACCGAACGTCTCTTTGTCCCCGCCTACAGCAACCCGAGCTTTTCGGCGGCCATACGGGTGCCCTCGACCCGGTTGGCGATCTTTTGGAACGCCACGTCGCGGGCATAGTCGGGAGAGCCGTGGTTTGGCTTCTCATCGATGCTGAACGGTGAGAAGCCACAATCGTCGGTCGATCCAAGCCGCTCTTTCGGGATAAAATTCGCGGCGCGCACCAAGGCATTGCAAATCTCCTGGGCGCTCTCTACCCGGGGGCTTTGTGTCACCGTCACTCCGACGTAACACATCTGCGCGACGCCATTGGCATCTTCGCGGCTGTGCTTGCCGATCGATTCGTAGACCGGATCTCGGTCTCGCTCACTCGCAAGCTGAATGAGGAAATATCCCGCGTTGATCTTGAACATCTCTGGCAGCAGGTTGTTGTAGGGCACGTCGGCGCTGTGCACCGAATCCCTATCGCCTCCGGGGCAGGTGTGCACGCCGATGTTTATCCGTTCGGCTGCGGTGAAACGCTCCATGACGCGATTGTTCAGGTCGATAAAGTGCGGCAACATACCCGCGCCAGTCCAAGGGTTGCGAGAGTCGGCCCGAGTGGCGAGGCGCCCTTCGGTGAAATCGACCGACACCCGCACCGCGCCGGCAGCGAAGGCCTGACGGATGTCTTTTTCGCATTCAGTGATCAGGTCGGCCTCGAACGCCTCGCGGCTGTAGCCAGGAACATCGCTCGACAGGGGATACAGCAACGCCAGCATCGAGGGGGCGATGACAGCCTGCTTCATGGGCACTGAGGTCAGCCCGATCGACTGGCGCAGAGTGTCGGCGGCGTAGGTCTTGTAGCGAAACGGGCCGCCGGTAAGCCGGGGAAGTTGGCGGCCGTGACCGTCGGCGAAGATGGCGAAGAACTGCCCGCCCGTTCCGGCCAAGTTGTCGGTGAGACCCGTGCCCGCCAGTGTGTCGGTGATGGGATAGGTGGCGAAACTTGACCAGCGTTGCTCGCCATCGGAGATCACCGGCGACCCAGTCGCCTCAAGCCGCGTGAGTGAATCCTGCACGGCGGCGTCCTGCTCGGCTTCGAGTTGCTCTTTGGTGCCCTCGCCCGTGTCATACGCGGCGTAGGCGGCTTGCAGCGTCGAGGGTCTCGGCAATGAGCCGACCTGCTCGGTTGGGATTCCGGTATTCGCCCTTGGATCGTAGGTGACCATGACAGACCTTCCCTCATCTTCAGTTGACACAGATCCCGTATCGATCAGACCTGATCGCGCCCAACCTAGGCACGGCGCACCCGGGTGTCAACAGTCACTTTTCAACGCCGGTGAGAGCGACAAAGACCTGGTCATAGCGGGTGAAGTCGCCAGACAGCGCGGGTGCTTGCCAAGAAATTTCAGAGAATCTCGGAAATGGCACCAAACCGGAACTGGAGCAAGAGCGAACAACACACAGAGAAACACCCCCCACGGAGACCCACCCAAGGAGAAACAAAACATGCGTCGCACACCGATTTCAGCAATGATTCTTGCATCTGGCCTAGCACTTGTTGCTGGGGCCTGCGGAAGCAGCAAGGCTGCAGCTCCGGCCACCACGGCCGCCCCGGCAGCCACCACCACGGCGGCCGCTCCGGCCCCCACCACCGCACCGCCAACCACAGCGAAGCCAGCAGCGACCACCGCCGCTATGGCCGCCGGAATGATGGCAGCCGATAAGCCCTTCGGTCCGGCGTGTAGCGCGGTGCCGACCTCGGGTGCTGGCAGCTTCGACGGCATGGCCAAAGACCCCGCCGCCACGGCTGCATCGAACAA
>JAYTVF010000365.1:0-4020 GCA_043744155.1 Acidimicrobiia bacterium
GGTTTCGGAGCACCCGAGCCCCACACCGTCCAGTAACCGTCCGCGAAAGCGTTCACAACCGTTACGGACACGACCACCGCAACCGCGCTGTCGGGCACACCGGTGTTACTGCCGATACCTGCGACCGGCACGCTACGTCGGGAGTTCGCGCCGAGGCGCCCATCGACGAGGCGAGTATCGGTGACGCGCAGCGGAGTCATCGGCCGGAAACGGCCGGCCGAGACGGCATCGCCGAACGTCGGTAGCCACACGCCGATCAGGTCGACAATGAGATGGGTACGGCCGTAGCTGTACACCGATATCGTGCCGTCGGGGCCGACGGGCGTGATGGCCAGGTTGGCAACGGTACGGCCTGACTCGACATTGAGGTTTGACGTATTCGGCCGGCCGACGCCTGTCGGGAAGACGGTCAGAAAACCGGCATCGACGGCATCGACCGCGGTGACATTCACGGCCACCGCCGTCGGTTGGGCTCCCGTCCCCCGAACATCGACTGTCACCGTGCGGCCCGCTGCGAGCCGGGCAGAAGAGCGCGTGTCGAGCAACCGTCGCGGGCTTTGCGGAACCAACGAGCCACGGTCACCGGTGGGTTGCGGCAATGCAATAGACGAGACTGAGCGCGGGGCGGTGACGACATCGGCGATGTGCTGGGCCAACTCGTCCAGGAATCGTCGGTCGGATTCATCGAGCCAGTCGTTGCCCAGTATTGCCACCGACCACGCTCGACCGTCGCTGGCTTCGATGAGCCCGACCGAGTTGAGGCGCCAACCCGAGACAGGACCGGCTGAACTTGCGGCGTTGTCCCACCAGCCGTTCTTCACCAATACCGTGATGCCATCGCCGACGATCGCGCCAACGCCCCACCGCTGATCGATCTCCACGCCATCGAGATAGACCCGCGCCAACGACCGCGATGCGGCATTCAGCGGCCCGCCGCGAACCAGCAACTCGCCCATCAGGCGAGTCTGATCTGCCGCCGCAGTTAAGGTGTGACCCCAGTCGGCGAGCCAGTGGTTATCGGTGTCGTTCATCCCGAATCGGTCCGCCATCAGCTGCAACTCACCCAAACCGCCAAGCCATGCGACCAGGGCATTGGTCGCTTCGTTGTCGGAGACCTCGATCATGTTGGCCAGTAGACCATCGAGGTAGCCGTCGACCCCTTCGCCGCTGTCCTGAAGCCGAAGCAATACTGCGGCCATGACCTGCAACTTAACGATCGAGGCGGTGAGAAATTGTTGATTTTGGCGCGAACCGTTTGCGCAGCCCGTGCCGATCTCGACCACCGAGATGCCGACTTCTAAACCGCCTGCTCGTTCCGTCCACGAGTCGACATAAGCTCGGTCAAGCGGCGAAGGCCCGCACCCACCCATGCCAGCGTCAGCCGTGGCGGCTCCCAGCACGGCAACAACCGGCACGGCAACAACCGGCACGACAACAACCGGCACGGCAACCGTGGCCGCGACAACGACCGGCACGGACATCGCCAAAATCCCCAACTCCGTGGCCGCAGACTCCGTGGCCGCGAACATCGTGGCGGCGGACCCCGTTCGCGATGGCGCACCGACGCCTAGGATCGCCAGCGCCAGCGCCAGAGCGGACGCGGCGCAACACCAAAATGACCGCCGCTCGCCGCTTCGCACCGCGCCATCGTACCGGCACGGTCGAGGGCTGCCTTGATCACGACCGCGAGGAATTTCCGTGATGGCTGAACCGCTGCGTGTGACGAACGCCTGCACCTTCGGCCACAATCCAGAGATGCACATCGTGACATCGACCGACGGCGTTCAATTGGTCGTGCACGACTTGGGTGGCGACGGTCCATCCCTACTGGTCGCGCATGCGACGGGCTTGCACGCCCGAAGCTATCGCGAGTTCGCCACGCACCTTACCGGTCGATTTCATGTGGTGGCGCCCGATTTTCGGGGCCACGGTGACAGCAACGAGCCGTTCGACGGCGACGCCTCCTGGTACGGCGCCGGCCGCGATATCGAACATGTCGCAGCAGCGCTGGGCTCCGGCCCGATCGTCGGCTTCGGACACTCGATGGGGGCCACGGCTCTTCTGATGGCCGAACACGCCCATCCCGGCCTCTTTTCGGCCATCGTGGCCTACGAACCGGTGATATTTCCGCCTGATCCACCCCGTAGTGCCGTCGAGTTCGAGACGCGTTTGGTTGCGGCGACCGTCCGCCGACGTCATCAATTCGACTCGCCGACGCACGCCATTACGAATTTCTCGGCGAAACCCCCGTTCGACACCGTCCCGACAGCCGTCATTGAGGACTATGTGGTCTACGGCATGCGGCCCACCCCGAACGGAACGGTCGAGCTGAAATGCCGACCTGAGTACGAGGCCGCCACCTATGTGGCCGGCAGCAAGCACGCCGTCTGGCACATGCTCGATGAGATTGCGTGCCCGGTTTTGGTTCTCAGTGGCAATGTGACCCACCCAGGCCCGGGGGCGCTGGCTAACGCGCACGCCGCACGCCTGATCTCCGGCTCGTTCCACGAGTACAGCGAGTTGAGCCATTTCGGCCCCCTCGAAAACGCTGCAGCGGTGGCCGAAACGGCCCTGGCCTTCTTCGCGTCCCTAACGAGCGCCCAAGATAGCTGAAACGGTTTTGCTCTGGCCGTTGCGGTCGTAGGTGACTTTGATGGTCTCGCCGGGCTTGTGGGCTCGGATGGAGGCGCCCAATTGGTTCTGGTCCTGAATCGCCTTCCCATCTACCGCGGTGATGACGTCACCGGCGTTGATGCCCGCCGACTCCGCGCCCGAACCGGTGGTGATGTCCGTGACGACCACGCCATCGACCGAGGATTGCGTGGTGATGCCGAGCACCGCAACCGGGGCCACCGCCTTACCCGTTTTGAGCGTTTCGATCAACGGAAGAAAGGTGTTGGAAGCAATGGCGAACCCGAGGTTCTGTGCGCCGGGGATGCCCGCCGAGTTAATGCCGATCACTTCACCGGACGCATTCACCAACGCACCGCCAGAGTTGCCATGGTTGATGGCCGCATCGGTCTGCAGCAGGCCGGTCAACTTCAGGTTGGCGTCGACCTCGAGCGTGCGGTTCTTCGCTGAAATGATGCCTTTGGTTACCGTTGGCGTGGCACCGAGGTTGAGGGCGTTACCGATGGCAACGACATCGTCACCGACCTCCAAAGTGTCAGAGTTACCAATGGTGGCCGCTGGCAGCCCGCTGGCGTCGGCCACCTTCACCAGGGCGATGTCGTTTTCGGGCGAGGCACCGAGCACAGTGGCGGGCCGCTCGGTGCCGTCAGCCAGACGCACGCTGACGGTGGCGTTGCGCAGAGCGCGGCCGAACTCATCAGTGAGGTTGACGACGTGGGCGTTGGTGATCACCAGTCCATCATCGGAGATGACTACGCCAGAGCCAGCCGCCACCGGAGTGTTGCGCTGCATGATTTCGATAGACACCACCGACGGCCCCACCTTGTCGATGAGGGCATGAATGTCGAGAGGTTTACCGGCCAACTTGCCCGATCCGGGAACTGTCGTTGCCCCGGCTGTTGTCGGCGGCGGGGCGACGGGCACAGTAGATGCCGATGACTTCACGGTCGTCGGGGCAGCAGCATGAGCCGTGGAGGGAACGGCCTCGGGCTTCACGGTGGATCCTGGCCGAGGAATCGAGGTGGTCGGCAAGATGCTGGCCGACGCAGACTTTGTGGCTGTCTTGTTGGACGAACGATTTGTTCTCACCGACAGCAAGCCGCCGATCAACAGGGCCAGCACAAAAGCCGGGATGGCCCACACCCAAACACTTTGCTTCTTCGGCGGCTCAGGGGGGCGGGAGTTGGCCTCCGGCTCCTTCGGGGGCGGAGGCCACGCACTGGCCGGATACGGCGCGGCCGGCGGGTAAAAGTCAATCGGTTCGCGGTCATCTGCCGTCATGGCATTCATTCAATCGCTTCCGAACCCCATCTTTGCTGGATATCACCTGAGAACTTGCTGAGAGTTCCCACTTGCGTCTGTGCCGACCGAAGGGAGCAACAACCGGCG
>JAYTVF010000366.1:0-4015 GCA_043744155.1 Acidimicrobiia bacterium
CTCGACCTGGGGCGGGCATTGCTCGAACGCACCCGGGTTCTGGGACGGCGTTCCCAGGTCGAGAGCGCTTGGGTGCCGGGTGCGCCCGACATGATCTTCGGCCTCTACCAGCCAGGAGACTGAAACCAATGACGACTGAGACCCGACGACAAATGGCCACCGCGATGGCAACTGCTGCGGGTCGCTGGCTCGACAGTCTTGACAGCGCGCAAGATGCTGTAGCCCGATGGTCCTTCCCCGCTGACGGCGAACGAAGGCGATGGTTCTACACCCCGACCGACCACGGCGGATTGACATTACGCGACATGACGCCACCTCAGCAGCGGCTCGCGTTCCAGCTGTTAGCTACCGGATTGTCGCAGGCTGGATACGTCACGATGTCCACCATCATCGGGCTGGAGAACGTGCTCGACCATCTGGAGGGCTTCGGGGTGTCGTGGGGTCATCCGCGCGGCAGAGATCCGTTGCGCTACTACCTCAGGGTGTTCGGCGACCCTGCGTCGGGCGCGTGGGCCTGGCGAGCTGGCGGCCACCACGTTTCGCTCAATTTCACCATCGTGAATGGCGCAGTCGCCGGCTCAACGCCTCTCTTCCTCGGCGCCGACCCCGCCTCGTCACCCCTCCTGGGGCCGCACCCGTTGCGGCCACTGGCTGGAGTTGAAGACCTCGCCCGGGATCTCACTCGGTCGCTCGATGCGGTCCAGCGGCCCCGGGCAGTCGTGAGTCCTCGCGCTCCGACCGACCTCGTGCTGGTCAACCGGGTCGAGTTGAGCGACGGTGCCGAGCCGCTGCCGTTACAAGATATTTGGCGAGGAAACCTGCCCGATCCATTCCACAACCTAGCCATCGAGGTGCAGCTCGTAGCCGACGAGGCCGCCGGACTGACCGCTGCGGACCTCGCGGCCATGTCGTTCTCTGTGGCTCCCAAAGGTCTGGCGGCGCGGGATATGACCCCGGACCAGCGACACATGCTGGATACCCTGCTCCATCGGTACGTCGACCGGCTACCCGACGCCTTCGCCGACGAGGAAGCGTCCAGGTTTGCGGGCGTACTACTCGATGATGTCCACCTACTCTGGGCAGGCGGGCTGGAACCCGGCGAACCCCACTACTACCGACTTCACAGCCCGCTGCTCCTCGCGGAATACGACAACACCGCCCGAGGGGCAAACCACGTTCACACCGTCTGGCGTCACCCCTCAGGCGATTTCGCCGACGACGTTCTCCGTGGCCACCGTGCCGAGCATCCACACGGCCACTAGGCCACACGGCCACACGGCCACACGGCCACACGGCCCCACGGCCACACAGCCCCACGGCCACACAGCCACACGAGTGCGGTGAGGCTCTGTGAGCCGACCCTCGCCTACTGTGACGACATGAAGTATCGAAAACTTGGCTCCACCGGTCTCGACGTCTCCCCGATCTGCCTCGGTTGCATGAGCTTCGGGGTTCCCGATCGCGGCGCACACGCGTGGACGCTCAACGAAGCCGAGAGCCTGCCGCTGATCAAGCAGGCGCTCGATGCCGGCATCAACTTTCTCGATACCGCCAACATCTACTCGGACGGCACCAGCGAGGAGATCGTCGGCAAGGCGCTCGCTCTGCATGGTCGCCGCGACGAAATCGTGTTGGCCACCAAGGTGCACGGCCAAATGCGCAAGGGGCCCAACGGCGGTGGCCTGTCGCGCAAGGTGATCATGAGCGAACTCGATCACAGCCTGTCTCGTCTCGGCACCGACTACATCGACCTCTACCAGATTCACCGCTGGGACTTCCGCACCCCGATCGAAGAGACCATGTCGGCATTGCACGACGCCGTGCGGTCGGGCAAGGTGCGCTACATCGGTGCCTCATCGATGGATGCCTGGCAGTTCGCCAAGGCGCAGGCCGTTGCAGTGGCCAACGGCTTCACACCGTTCGTATCGATGCAGAACCATTACAACCTGCTCTACCGTGAGGAAGAGCGCGAGATGATCCCGTTGTGCCTCGACCAAAAGGTCGCACTCATTCCCTGGAGCCCGCTGGCGCGCGGTCGCCTGGCCCGAGACTGGGACGCCGCCACGGCGCGCACCGAAACCGACGAATTCGGCAAAACCCTGTACCACGAGGGCGATAAGCAAATTGTCGACGCCGTCGCCGCGATCGCCACGACTCGGGCCATCCCGCGGGCCCAGCTCGCGCTGGCCTGGATGCTCGGCAAGTCGTACATCTCGGCGCCCATCTTTGGTGCCACCCGAGCATCACAGATCGAGGATGCGGTCGCCGCGCTCGACGTGAAGCTCACCGGTGATGAGATCGCTGCGCTCCAAGCGCCCTACGCCCCTCACGCCGTCGCTGGGCACCAGACCTCATGGAGTCTGCTCAATCGACCGTGACGAGCGCCATGGAGGATGAACGGCCTTGTCGGGCGAGCCAAGTGGCGACCGCTCTGTTGAGAAACCATGACGATCCCATGACGTCACGATGTCATGTGTGAAGCAATGGCGCCATGGACGAAGTCGAGCTTCTCCACCACCTTCGCAGAGAGGAAGAACGGATACAGGTCGTGCTGGCCAATCGAGCGGGCCATGGCGTTCAGTGCGATGGTGAAGCCCAGCCACTCCTGAACCATGCGACCAATCGCCATGTGTTCACGGGCTGCCCACGCGTCGATGCCCGCCGAAAGGGCTGGTTCGCCGACCCTGAGACCGATCGCGGTTGCGGTCGCCAACCCGGCGTCGATGTGCAGGTAGTGGGCGAAGGTCTCGGCCCAGTCCTCCCACGGGTGCATGGTGGCGTATTGGCTCACGTGGGTAACGGACCAGCCCCCATCGACATCGTGACCGTAGTACTGGCCGAGCGATTCCTCGTACGAGCGCCGATCGTCACCAAACAACAACCGAAACGCCTCGAGGCGACCGCCGTCGACGACGAGCAGTTGCCAGTAGTAGTGCCCGATCTCGTGGCGGAGATGTCCCAGCACCGTTCGGTACGGCTCGCCCAACTGATGACGGACGAACTCTCGATGCACGTCATCGGACTCGGACAAGTCGAGCGTGATCACGCCGGAGTCGTGTCCAGTGACGATCTTGCGATCGCGAGCGGACAGCAGTTCGAAGGCGACGCCACGCACCTCGTCGACGGATCGGTCGATAACAGGAAGCCTGAGCGACATCAGCTGATGCACCAGTCGACGCTTGGCCGCTTCTGCATCGGCGAACGCCGCGAGAGAGTCGACCTCGCTGTCGTTCGGACGCACCGACGTAAGGCGGCAGCTCACGCACAGAGCGGCAGGATCGTCCCACAACAAAAGCCAGTTGCAACGGGCCACGAGCACATTGGCGCAGCGACGGAAGAGACCTGGGACACCGTCGACGCGTTCGAGACCGTTCGGAACAAGCCTCAACGCGACGACTTCTCGCACATCGGGCAGATACCCGAGCGGAGAGCTGCAGCGCAGACACGTCGAGTTGTCGAAGAAGAGCAGCTGCCCGCAAACCGAACACGGGAAGGGTCTCATCCGACGTGTTCGTCGAGCCGGAGTCGCCGGAGGTCGAGGGTGCGGGGGTATTCGAGGGGGATCTGGGCGGCGAGGTGGTCGAGGGCAGCAATGTCAATGTGGCCCGGGGTGTGGCCCGCCTTGGAGAACCGGTTGTAGCGGCGGGCTTCGGCTTCGGCAGAGTTCACAGGGAAGGTGTCGTACGAGCGGCCGCCTGGGTGGGAAACCTCATAGGTGCAGCCGCCGAGCGATCGGGAACTCCATCGGTCGACCAGGTCGAATACCAGCGTGGGTTGCGCCTCGATCGTGGGGTGCAGCGCCGACCAGGGCGCCCACGCCTTGAAACGAATGCCGGCCACACCGGTACCGAGCGTGCTGGTGGGCTGGAGCGGTACCGGCACGCCGTTGCACGTGAGGATGTGACGGGTGGGGTTGAAACCGACCGCGAGTATCTGCATGCGCTCGACCGAGGAGTCGACATATCGAGCCGTTCCCCCGGCTGCTACTTCTTCGCCCAATACGTGCCACGGTTCG
>JAYTVF010000367.1:0-4010 GCA_043744155.1 Acidimicrobiia bacterium
TCGTCGCTACAGCCGATGCCCATACCGAAAACCCCGCCGCCCGGTCGTCGAGCCCGTTCCGAAGAGGCAGCCGAAGTCGCCCTCGCCGCATCTGGCTCTGTCGAGAACGTCGCCGTGGTCGAGGCCCCGGTGGTGGCCCCGGTAGCGGACGCTGTTCGCCCTCCTACCGCGCCGAAGGGTAACCCCACCAACGACGTGCTTAGCTTCTTGTCCTTCGTCGAAAAGCATGCGGTCGGTTCGACCGTCGAGGCTGCGTTCGTCACGTATTCGTCCCACGGGGCCTATGCCGTCACTGCCGATGGTGTGCATGTGTATGTGCCGATGCGAGCCATGGCCAAGCCCGCGCCCCGAAGTGCTCGTGATCTGGTGTCGCTGGGTGACACCAGACCACTGGTCGTCGTCAGCTTTAACGCTGCTCGCCGAGGCATAGACGCAGCTTTTGTCGGCATGGAGCCGGCTAACCTTGTCTCTGCCTTGCCTGTGGTCGAACCGAAGGTGCGCAAGGCGGGCACCCGCCGCAAGACCGATGTTGTCCAGCCAGATGCTGCGTCGTCCGAGGTTGGTGGCATCATCGATGCTGTACCGGTCATCGCGGCACTGGTGACTTCGATCGTGCCTGCTGGCGGGCCGAAGCGTCGTTCGTCGACCAAGGCAGCGCCGGTGAGCAGAGGCGTCGCCCCGGCATCCGAGATCGAGACGGTGGACGCATCCGGCCCGCGAGCCTCTACCCGCACCAAACGCGCCCGCGCCGTCGCGGCCACTGTGCCGATCGAGGAACCGGTGAGTGTGCAGGCGCGCGCTCGCCGATCTAAGAAGGCTGCGGACGAGGCCGTTGCTTCGCTTGAGGTCGCTGATGGGTCTGAATCGTCCGGGCCGACTCTCAAGCGTCCCCGCACCGCGTCGGCGACCACCCCCGCTTCTCCCAAGGCCGCCACCGTGAAACCGACAACGGCCAAGCGGGCGGCTGCGATGACTGAACCGGCCACGCTCGATGCCGTCATGGCCGCACCTGCCGAGCGGACGGCTGCGATAGCGGAACCGGCCAGGCGCGATGCCGTCATGGCCGCGCCGGCCAAGCCAGCCACCGCCAAGCCTCGAGCGGCGAAGCCAAGGACAGCCAAGCAGGCTTCAGGACAACCGAGCCAAACCACGCCGGATTCGATCCCAGAATCCAAAGCGGCTGAACCGTCGATCCCGTTCGAGGCGCAAGTGCCCCAGACGGTCGCGGCAATAGCAGCGTCTCCTGCGGTGGACGAGACGTCCAAAACAAGCGCCTCCCCTGCACGAACGGGAGCGAAATCGGCCAAGACCACCAAAGCCACCCCTGCCGCGGCCAAGCCTGCATCGGCCCGTAAGGGTGCCAAGGCTGCGACGCAACCGGCGGAACCGATCGATCCCTCCGACCCCGTAACAAAGCCGACCGCGAGGCGAAAGCCGACGAAGTCCTAGGCTGCCCGGATGCGCATCGCGACGTGGAATGTGAATTCGCTGAAGGTCCGTCTCCCGCGGGTCGAGGCTTGGGTCGATGAAGTTCGTCCCGATGTCTTGCTGATGCAGGAAACGAAGTTGACCGACAGCGCCTTTCCGGGCCTTCCGTTTCAGGCGCTCGGCTACGAGTATGCCCACCACGGACAGGGTCAATGGAACGGTGTGGCGATTCTGTCACGGGTCGGAATCGAGAACGTCGTCGCCAACTTTGCCGACGGTGATGCGGCCGATGCCGATGCGCGCGTCTTAACCGCCACCTGTGGGGGCGTTCGTTGCACGTCCGTCTATGTGCCCAACGGTCGCTCGCTCGAGGACCCCCACTACACCTACAAGCTGGCCTGGCTCGACCGCTTGCGGCGACAACTCGACCGTACGTGCACGCCTGACCAGCCCATCGCCATCGGTGGTGACTTCAATATCGCCCCGACTGATGTCGACGTCTGGAACGGGGCGAAGGCCCAGGGCAACACCCACGTGTCGGCGCCCGAGCGCGAATCCCTCGACCGGCTCAAAGCGTGGGGGCTGAGCGATCTGTTCCGCCAAATGCATCCAGACGGCTCCTTCTACTCGTGGTGGGACTATCGTGCCGGCGACTTCCATATGGGCCGTGGTATGCGAATCGACTACATCTTGGGTTCAGCCCCGCTGCAGGCCGCGGCTCGGTGGGCCATCGTTGACCGCAACGCTCGTAAAGGAACGCAGCCGTCCGATCACGCACCGGTGATCATCGATCTCGATCCCACCTGGTAGCGACCTTGGGTCGCCGGTGCGACCAGGTCGGCCAGCGAACCAGCGCTACGCGCTGGCTGCGGCGTGGGGTTCGTCTCGACAGAGCGCCAAGACCTCGGGGCCGAGGCGGGCGGCTGCTAAGACCGAAACCCCCGGGATTGTGAGTAGCGACGCCACCGAATCGGGTCGTTGGCGAGCAATAGCGAGCAGGACGGCGTCTTCCATGATGGCCCGTGGCGGCAGCGCCGCGGCCTTGGCTCGCAACCCACGCCACCGCTCAAGGGCCACCATGAGGTGATCTGGTTGTGGGCGCCGGGGGCGGGAGAACGCTGCAGGCACCGCCACCGGCGGCAGTTCGGCAGTCAGCAGGCCGTCGACGAGTGGCGAACGCTTTCTCCCCGCCCGGTAGCCAGCGCGAGCGAGTGCCCAGGTGCCGTGCAACGACTGGGTGGCGCGAGTAACGGCCACGTACAAGAGCCTGGTCTCCTCGGCTAACGCGTGCGGGGAGGCCGCTGAACTGTGAGGCACCAGGCCGCGTTCCAACCCAGCCACGACCACCGTATTCCATTCGCGACCCTTGGCCGCGTGAAAAGTGAGCAGCTCAACCCCATCGATGTGAGGGTGCCCCCCGGAAAGCGCCGCCCGCAGGGTCGACGCGGATGGATACGGCTCGCTGTCGAGGTGGTCGTAGGCGCCGGTTATCAGTTGCTCCAGCGCGGCACGGGCATCAAGAGCAATCGCGTGGTCGGGATCCTGCAATCGGTCCTGAAGCTCGGCGAGCCAGTCGCGAATGGCGGTCCGGCCGTTGAATTCGAGCGCGTCGGCCAGCGCCGAGCGCACCGCCGGATGAGACATCTGCGTTCCCTGCAGGCGCGACCGTACCGGAATGCCGGCGGCCATCAGCCGCTGCTCTATCACGACCAGCTGACCGTTCGTGCGGGTCAGCACCGCGCACGATGACCACCGTTGACCCGGTCGCCGTTGGCCATGAAGCAACGTAGCGATGCCGTCGGCCTCAGCGACATCGGTGGCGAAGGGGTGAAGGCTGGGACGTTGGCCCGGGGGTCGGGTGACGGTCACCGTCGACGCGTCCGAACCGAGCACATGCTGACCGGCGGCGATGATCTCGGGTGTCGATCGGTAGTTCGCCGTGAGGCGTATGACCGTCAGCCCGGGGTAGAGCTTTGACGCATTGCGCAGAAATGATGGGTCGGCACCGTTCCAGCCGTATATCGCCTGATTCGGATCGCCGACGATACACAGATCGGGTCGGCCGCCGCGCCACATCTCGAGAAGCTTCATTTGTAGTGGGTTGATGTCTTGGAATTCATCGACGAACAGATGACGAAAACGCCAACGCTGCACGTCAGCGAAGGCCCGGTCCTTCTCGATGGTGCGCAGGCATTGCTCCAACAGGTCGTCGAAATCGATCAATCCCCGTTTGCGCTTCTCGGCCTCGTATGCGGCGAACGCGGCCATCACACGATCCGGCGCCTGGTTGGTTTGGCGGCCAGCCTGGGATGCGGTCGAGATGTATCGGTCTGGCGTGATTCGGCGCGCTCGGGCCCAATCGATTTCGGCGGTGATCTCGGCCACGGCGGCGGGGCTAGCTCCCAGGGTTCCGAGGCCGCGCACGATGGAAGCCCTGTTGGTCACCAACGTCGGTGGACGTTTGCCCTGATCCTCCCACCGCTGACGAAGCACGCTGTAGGCCACGCCATGGAAGGTGCCGACAGTCGGCCGATCCCGTAGCCCGAATTCGGCCAGTCGGCGCACGAGCTCACCGGAGGCCT
>JAYTVF010000368.1:0-4010 GCA_043744155.1 Acidimicrobiia bacterium
CAGCCGCTTGGCCAGGCTGGTGCCCATGTTCATCTGATGCCGGTAGACATCCACAATGGTAATCCAACGCCCACGCAAGGGGACCACGATCGGTCCGCCGTAGTAATCGGCGAGGGCAACGAGGCTCTCAGCCGCGCCGCGCTGCGCTACGCGGCCTCGTTTCCCGACAGATTCGATGTCACGCACCTCGGCCTCGGCGACGATGGACACACCGCCAGTTGGCCCCCGGGAGACAGCGTCATTCGAGCCACGGCAACGGTCTCGGTGGTCGGTCCCTTCAACGGGCTGATGCGGATGACCATGACACCCGTGGTCATCAACGCTTCCCGCCACATCATGTTCTTGGTCAGCGGTTTAGCCAAGGTCGCCATGCTAAGCCGGCTTTACGCCGCAGATACAACCATTGCGGCGGTCGCAGTGCGCCGACCGGGCACTGTCGTCCTGACCGACGTTGCGGCCGGCTGACGGAGCGCGAGACCGAAGCGATAGCCTGTGGAAATGCCGTATCCGTTCCTCTCCGATGCCTGGTTCGCAGCTACCGAGGTACTCGCCCAAAAGTACGCCGACCAACTGCCAGAGATCACGGAAAAGGCCAAGATCAACATCGTTGTCACCGCGACACCCTTCAGCGACGACGCTGTACGTACGTTTCTCGACACGTCATCGGGCCAGATCATGCTGGCGAAGGGGTCGCTGGACAAACCCGACTGCACGATCACCACCGACTACCGCACCTGTACCGCGCTGCTGGTCGAGCAGGACCAGAACGGGGTGATGCAGGCCTTCATGGCCGGCAAGATCAAGGTGCAGGGCGACATGGCCAAGCTCATGACCATGATGATGGCTCTACAGTCGGCCCCACTGTCTGAAACGGGTCAAGAAGCGGCAAATGCGGTAAAGAGCATCACCACCATCGAAGCGTCGTAACATCGTGTCGTGAACGACGACGCAACAATGGGAGCGAGCGGATTTCGCGACCTGGAAACCGCGAGGGCGTGGGCATCCGACGATGCCACAAGCGAGACCATGCTCGCTCGCCTCTACCAGCAGTGGCCGGCAGTGCACGCCGAATTGGCCGCCAATCCGCGTACACCCGCCTATCTGCTGGCCCGGCTGGCCAACAGCTCAGACCCTGTCGTCGCCGCCGCGATCTCGTGCAACCCGACCGCCATCGCCAGCAGCATCCGACCTCGCGCCGCGTGGCCACCGCCTACCGCACTGCCCCCCGAGCCCGCCCCGCTGGGTGTGGCTCCGCAGATGCACTGCCCCAACCCGTCGTGCCAGGCCGTCGTCCGATCCGAGCAGGTACGCTGCTTTGCCTGTGGCGCAGCGCTTCGTTCCGACGTCGTCGGTGCCATCGCGACCATGGCCGTCATCCCGATCGACACAGCCCCCGTCGGGGCGGACGACACTGCGGACGACACTGCGGACGACACTGCACCTTTTGCCGGAACCGCCGCAATTCCGACCATCACCGCGTTCGGCCTGGAACCAATCGTGGCCGTCCCGCCGGCCGCCGCACCGCCGCCCAAGCAACCATCGACCCCAGCAGCAACTCCACCACCACCGGCCAAGATCGCCTGGCAAGATCGCCCAGCCGATGTCTTTCATCGCGTAAGAGCTCGGGTTGGTGCGGTCGGTCTCATCCTGTTCTTCGCGGCATTGTTCTTCGGTGCACTTACCCTGTTGGTTTTGCAGACCATGCCCCGCGGCATCGCCTCGAACAATGCCAACACCGACCGCAAGTTCCAGCCCGCTGCGCCGTCTGGTGCGATCAACCGCCCGGCGACCCCTGCGTCGCCGTCCAGCATCGCGGGCAGCACCACGCTCGGGCGTGGGGCCACGACGTCGCGTGTCGATGCGAAGACGACGGTCACATCGACGGCAACGACCGTGGCTCCGGCCGAGTCGACCGTGGCACCCACGACCAAAAGCACGGCAAAGTCGACCGTGGCCGCCGCCTCCGCAGCGAAGACGACCAGCACGAAGGCCACAACAAGTACCACCATTCTGGCCACGTCCCTGGTCCCTAAGGGTGGGCAGAGCGTGACCGAGTCGAAGTTGACTGCCCTGGCCCAGGAGTACGCCTCGGCTCTGGCCACCAAGAACACCGCACTGGTGTTGGCACTGAACCCAGACCAGGGTGGCGACCTATCTGGCTATAAGAACCTGATCGCCTCGACGGTGTTCCCGGTGAACATTACCGGCACTAGCGATCCCTATGTGATGAAACTCGGCATTGTGGCCCATGAGGACACGACCACCGGCCTCCAAACGGTGCTGTACTGCGCTACCTACTCTCTCGAGTTGGGTCAGCACAGGATCGCGGTCGCGCCAACTGGTCGCAAGATACGCACGACCCCCGGCCTCGCCGACCCGGCCTCGTATCTCAACGAGATCAATCGGGTCTGTCGCTAACAGGACACCGGGCGGCTATTCGAACACGAAGGTCTGCATGGCGGTGGCCAGTTCGGCGACCGTCCATCGGTCGCTGCGTTCGATCGATTCACCGAGTTCCCAGGTTTTCACCCGTTTGACCGATCCGCCCTGCACGAAAAAGGTCTCGCCATCAAAGGCGCATGCCTCGCTGGCAAGGTAGGCAAACAACGGCGACACATTGGCCGGATCCCAGACATCGAAGCGGTCAGCACTGGATGGCGCTGCGATGACGTCGTTCAAACCCGGCGTGGCCAGGGTGAGTCTGGTTCGAGCCGAAGGTGCCACACAGTTCGACGTCACTCGGTAACGGGCCAATTCCTTGGCGCAGATCTGGCTAAAGGTGGCAACACCCGATTTGGCGGCACCGTAGTTGGTTTGCCCGGTGTTGGCGAACAGCCCAGAGGTCGAGGTGGTGTGCACCAGGTTACGTCGGCGTTGACTACCGGCCTTGTGCTGCTCACGCCAGTACGAGGCGGCCCAACGGGTGGGGATGAAGTGTCCTTTGAGATGCACCGAGATCACGGCATCCCATTCGTCTTCGGTCATGTTGACCAGCGCCCGATCGCGCAAGATGCCAGCATTATTCACCAGAATGTCGAGATCGCCGAACGCGTCGATGGCGGCGCGAATCAACCGACGACCACCCTCCCAATTCGACACATCGTCGCCGTTTACAACTGCGGTACCACCCGTGGCCTCGATCTCGGCCACTACGGCTTCGGCCGAGGTCAGATCCGTACCCTCCACGTCTCCGCCGCCGCCGAGGTCGTTGACGACGACCTTGGCCCCCTCGGCCGCGAACAAGATGGCATGTTCCCGGCCAATCCCGCGGCCGGCACCGGTAATGATGGCGACCCGCCCCTCGAGAACCCCCACGTCTAGCCCTTCCTGTCGGTCGTGTGCGGCACAGTACCGGTTCGTTGGCGAACGAACACAATCTCCACCAAAGACCTAGCCGAGCCGAATCTTGACCACACTGCCGCGCTTGACTTTGGTGCCCGGTGTCGGATCCTGGGCGATGACAGGCCTATCGATGGGTCCGTCGATGGTGCCCTGCACGAGCCCGGCCGCCTTGATCAACTCGACGGCCTTGTCGAGAGAATCGGCGTAGATGTTGGGGACTTCGACGACATCGGGGCCTTTGGAGATCCAGATCTTCACTTCGCTCCCGCGGGCCATTTCGGTTTCGATGCCCGGTTCGATGCGGGCGACGATACCGGCATTCCATTTATCGCTGAAGATGTCTTCTTGACGGACCGCTTTCAACTGCACGTTCTCGATGGCGGCTCTGGCCTGATCCCAGGTCATGCTGCGAATCTCGGGCACGTGACGCGGGGTCGGGCCTTGCGACAACACCACGTCGATGATGGTGCCTTGGGCCACTTCGCTTCCCACCGCCAGCGTCTTGCCCTCAACGGTCCACTTCATCACGATCCCGGCGGCGTCCGTCTCATCAAAAATCTTGTCAGCCTCGCGATAGACCAACTTGTCGCTCTCCAACAGGCTCTTTGCTTCGGCTGCCGGGAGCTTGGAAACGTCTCGAAGCTTGCGCAGCGTGGGGCCATCGGAGA
>JAYTVF010000369.1:0-3986 GCA_043744155.1 Acidimicrobiia bacterium
GGCCTTTCGTAGATCCTTGCGGGCTTTGCCTGCCCGACGCCGACCACCCACGATGGCCAGTCGTCGTCCCAGGAACGCCACCAGCAGACCGGCCAATGCCCCGCCGACGGCCAGAAGCGTCGGCAATGGCCAGCCCCGCCATTTCGGCAACGGCAGGGCTGGCACCTTCAGCCAGGCCATCACCAAAATCAAGGCCAACCAGAGCAAGCCGACCAGCATGGCCAGCGATACCACTCGTTGCAGCAGCCCTGCTACGGCCCACCACTTCGGCGGCGTGATCGGCAGTTCAAGCGTGCTGACTGCAGCATCGAGCGAGTCGGGCAGATCGGCCACGGCGGCCACCACTCGGCCGGTGACGTGGTCTTGCCAGGCGGGGGCCAAGCCGTCCACGGAACTGCGGGCCAGATCTCGACCGGCCGCCTCCAGTTGGGCAACGCCCAGGGTGTTGGTGCCAATGGCCGTGCGTCGCACCGGGCCCGGCACCATCCCAGTGCCCGACCCAGGTGATGGCGATTTCGAGCGGGCGTAGTCGAGGCCCAGTCGCTTGAGCGGGTCGGGTTTCAGGTTGCGGACCCATCGCAGCGGCGGCCATCCCACAGCCAGGCTGGCTCGATGGCGGAACCCGGCATCCACGGCGGCTTCCACATCTGCGCCACTGGCAGCCACGACGGCGGCATCGATCACATGCAGTCGTGCGGGCGCGGCAATCGGCGACGGACTGCGATCTCCGCAGGCGGCCGACAGGTCGGTGGCCAACCAGTCCAGGTCGGCGTTGATGCGCGCCACCACGGCGCGCCGCTCAGCCACTCGGGCCGTCAACTCCCGCCGCAGTTCGGGCACGCCTTCTCCGGTGGTCGCCGAGACCGGCAGCACTCGCACGCCCACGAACCCGTCGGCCGACAGCAGGGTGCCGAGATGGGTGAGGCAGGCTTGGCGGTCGGCTGCGGTAGGCAGACGGTCGATCTGATTGAGCACGACCATGGTCACGGCTGCGTGTCCGGCGAACGACCGCAAGTAGCCCTCGTGCAGTGCGGCGTCGGCATACTTCTGCGGATCAACCACCCAGCAGAACGCGTCGACTACTTCCACCAGCCGATCGACTTCGGCCACGTGGGACGCCGCGGTGGAATCGTGATCGGGCAGATCGAGCAGCACCAAGCCGTCCAGTTCGGGCGAGGTCATGCGATGGCGATGGTCAATCTGCAGCCAATCGAGCAGTGCTTCGGCCCCCTCGCCATAGACGGCGGCGTGGGTTACAGAGGTGGTAGGGCGGCGCACTCCGACGATGGAGATGACGTCTCCGGCCAGAGCGTTGAACAGCGAGGACTTCCCGCTCCCGGTGCCGCCGGCCAGGGCCACCACGGTGTGGCTTGTCCCGTGCCCCAACCGCGCCCGAGCCGTCCGAGCCACCTCGGCGGCGCGTTGCAGCAGGATCGGAGGAAGGCAATCGCCCTGGGCCACCACCTGATCGAGCAGGACGACTCGCGCCACCAGCGCGTCGGCCGCCTTCGTTGGCGCGCTCACCGGTCACCCATCTCACTCGACAGCCGCCGCAGCTCGGCCGGGGTGTCGGCGGCCAGCGGGACGGCATCGAGCACAGCCAGGAATCGGGCGGCCTCGGCGTTGTAGAGGGTGCGTACTAATCCGTCGAGTCCGGCGCGAGCCTTGGTGGCCAGCGTGCGGATGGCCTGGTCGCCGAGCAGCGCTTCGAGCAAGGTATGGCCGACAGCGCCTGCACCACCGGCCACGGCCACCTCGGCGCCGGTTAGGCCGCCGGTGTGGGAGAACACCACCATCATCACGACCATCGCCACCCCGTTCACACCGAGCGACAGCACCCGCGCCGTCGTGCGCTTGTCGCCGCCGGCGTCTCGCACCAGTTCGATGAGACCGGCCTGCCAATCCCGCACGACGCGTCCGGCTCGTTCGGGCAGATCGGGAGAGGATCGGGCCAGGTCAGCAGTACTGTCAGCCAGCAGTTTGGCCCCGGCGGGCTGGGATCGCCAGGCCGCCACGATGTCGTCGGCGGCCTTGTCAGCTCGGGTGCGAATGAGTGTTTCGGCTACGTGTTCTACTGCGCCGTTTAGTCGTTCATCCCCTGAACGCTTGCCGCTGAACGCGCCAGCGACCCGGTCACGTAAACGACCGAGACCGGTGCGCAGTTGCCGCATTAGCTCGCCGGTACCGATCACTTCCTCCCAGCGAGAAAGTACTTCGCCCTTGAGCACTGCACCCTGGGAAATGTCGTCGCCGACCTGGCGCAGGGCTTGGTCATAGTTGCCGACCACCACGGCCCGAAGCAGATCCGCGGTGCCGATCTGCGTTTCGACAGCGTCGGCCACCCGCCGGGTGCGGTCACCGAGGTCGGTGATAGCCCCGGCGAGCGCCCGGCGTACCGCTTCGGCGCGGGCGGCATGGTCGCTTCCCAGCCGGTCGACCCAGCCGCGCAACCCCGCGACTGCGGCGACGGGCAGCCGACCATCGACGAGCGGTTGTTCCTCGATGACGAAGATCTCGACGTCGATCAAGCCATTGGTTGTCAGCATGGTGCGCAGATGCGAACCGACCTCGTCACCGAACCCCGCAGGCACCCGGTTCATCACGATGACCAGCGGCGTTCCTCGTCGCTGGGCCTGGCTGAGAAACCCCCACGGTACGGCGTCGGCATAGCGCGCTGCAGTTGTCACGAAGACCCACAGGTCGGCGGCTTCCAAGAGCTGGGCGGCCAGTTCGCGGTTCTGTGTCGACACCGAGTCGATGTCGGGTGCGTCGAGCAAAGCGACGCTGGTCGGCACCGCTTCGGTGGATACCAGGCGGATTTCACTGTGCCCGTGGGCTTCTCCGGTGGTCACGCGGGCCAGACCGGGGAGAATGCGACCGGCCTGGAACCAGGTCTGAGAGGCCGGATGGTGGGCCAGAACCGGCGACGTCGTGGTCGGTCGCAACACGCCGGATCGACTCACGTCGGCTCCAAGCAGGCTGTTCACCAACAGTGATTTCCCCGAACCGGTGGAGCCGCCGACGACCACCAGGGCAGGGGCGTCGAGGTGATCGAGCCGGGGTAGCACATGGTCGTCGAGCTGTCTCAGGGCGGCGGCCGCCTCGGCCCGAGCGGTGCCGACATCGGCCGTCTCGAACGGTAGGTGCAGCGTGAGGAGGGTTTCGCGCAGCGAGCGAGCAGTTGCGGCGAGCTTGCGGGCAGCTTGGTCTTGCATGGGTGATGGAACGCTTTCCGCCCTCACCCACGGCGTGAGGACCCCGATAGGGTACCGGCAGACGGTGACGTCCACACCACTTCGCTCAGCTGGCGCGGTAGCGATCGAAGGTTGGGGTGCTGTAGGTCAGGTTGTCGGAGGCGATGGCATAGGCGCCATAGCCGTCGTGCTGTTCGATCCAACCAAGCGCATCGAGGCCGATCACAAATGCCGCTGTCGCCCACGTATCCGCCCAGGTGAGGTCGGGGCCGACCACGGTGACACTGGTGAGCGCGGTGGCGGGCTGTCCGGTGCGCGGATCGACGATGTGCTGACCGCGTTCGTAGGTCGCCGAGGTGGCGATGGCGAGCGGGCCTGACGCTGCGACGACACACGTCAGCTTGTCCGCCATCTCCGGATGGCGGATACCGGTTCGCCACGGTTGATCAGAGCCGGGCACCGGTGACCCTCGCTGCACGATGTCGCCACCGCCGTTGATCGTGAAGTTCTCGGCGCTCCACGATCCGAGGATGTTGGCGGCTTGCTCGACGGACCAGCCCTTTACCAGCCCGCTGGGATCGAGGGTCGTCCCGTTCGGTGCGTTCATCTTGAACACGTCGAACGCGCCGCCCGTCTCGGATCGGGCCACCTCACACTGCTGGAGTACACCGCGCACTTCCGGGCTGAGCTCGTCGAGCCGCAACTCGCCTCGGCCGAACCGCGTGATCGCGCTCTCGTCCTTGTACGGACTGAAGGTGATATCCACATGATGCAGCCAGTCAACGACCTCGG
>JAYTVF010000370.1:0-3980 GCA_043744155.1 Acidimicrobiia bacterium
CAGAACTCGAACGCATTGCCTGCGGCGTAGCGCAGTCGGCCGCCGAACTCATCCGAAGCGCATACGGGCATGCCCGACGCGTCGACACCAAGTCATCGCCGACTGACGCCGTGACACAGACCGACCTCGATGCGGAACGTCTTATCCGGTCAATGTTGATCAAAGCGACCCCCTCATCGGGCATGGTCGGCGAGGAGGACGGCTCCTCAGACCCGACCCGTCGTTTGCAGTGGATCATCGACCCGCTCGACGGCACCATCAACTTCCTCTACGGCATCCCCGTTTTCGCGGTCAGTATCGCTGCCGCTATCGATGGCGACGTCGTGGCCGGGGCAGTCGTCGATGTGCTACGCCACGAAGTTTTCTCCGCTTCTATCGGCAGAGGTGCCCGGCTCGATGATCGGCCCGTAGCCGTCACCTCGTGCACCGATATATCCATGGCTTTAATCGCCACCGGTTTCTCGTATAGGGCCGATTTGCGACGTATGCAGGGTGACATCGTCCATCGATTGGTATCCCAGTGCCGTGACGTCCGGTGCTTCGGATCCGCTGCGCTCGAAGCGTGCTGGGTCGCCTGCGGTCGACTCGACGGCTACTTCGAGCGGGACATCAAATTATGGGACTATTCGGCTGGGATCTTGATCGCTCGAGAAGCAGGGGCATTAGCGGAGCTGCCGTGTCCCGAAAACAACGACCTCGTCGTCACTTCGGCGCCCGGCATTTTTGCACGATTCCGCGACGCTGTTCAGCTGCCCGTTTCGTGATCAAGCCAGGTCCGAGTCCGACCATCATCAGTCGGCATCGGCACCGCCGACAGGTGCGAGCGGCGATCCTTACGCTGCCAAACCCGTAGGAGTTGTGGTTGCGAAACCCCTTCAGCCAGTCGTGCGACGGCCTCGATTGCTTGCCAGCGTTCAAGGGCATCAGCCGATACCGGGAAGCGGTCGGTGATGCGTTCCATGTAGGCCTCCGCCAATGCTGCCAGCGTCAGTCGATCAGCGCCGGGAAGATGCAGGGGTGAGTGCAATTCGTCATCTAAAAGCAGCAGGGATGACCGCGCCACGTCGGCACCAGCGTCTCCTCGGCAGGCGTCGAACCAGTCGACGATCATGGGTCCGTCCGGGGCCAAGATGACATTGCCCGGGTGAAGGTCACCGTGACACAGTCGCGGCGGATCGGGCCGGTCGGTCAGCAACTCAAGCGCCTCGGCCAGCGAGGAATCCACCTCGCGGGCCGCCCGACGAATTTTGCACGTCAATCGGTCTCGCTGACTTGGGAGGGAAACAGGCGGCACCAGATCAAAGAGTGCGGCCTGCAGGTCGGCAAGGACGTGGCCATAGTGCCCGGCCCGATCCGGTCGGTCGACCACGTACTGCCACATCGAGGGGCCGTGCACTCGCTCGTAGATGCTCGCAGCTCGACCGTTCACCTGCTCGATGCCGATAAGACGCGGGGCCGGAGCCCCCGCTTGTCGTACGGCTGCGGTATAGCGGGCTTCGGAATAGATCCAGTCTTCGGGCGTGCCAGCGTCGGGAACCTTGGCGACCGCGCCGCGACCCCAGCCATAGACCGACGCCCTACTGCCTCGCGCGACCAATTCCCCTAACCGAAAAGCCACGTCCAAGGTCCCCTCACGATGGTTGCGGTCCGACCATCCTAACGTGCATTCTCAGGCCTCTGGCCCCGATACGTCTTTGGCGCGCGGCCAATTCCCGGCTCCGTCGTACAGACGAATCACCTTGGCCGGGCTACCGGCAGCAACACAAAAGTCGGGAAGCTCACCAGTAACAACCGAGTTCGCCGCGACGACGACGTGGCGGCCGATGCGGGCCCCGGGAAGCACGATGGTTCCGTGACCAAGCCATGAACCGTCGCCGATCGACACGGGGCGTTCAGGTTGAGTTTGCACCGCGATCGGCACGTCTACGCGCTCGTATCCATGGTTCTGGTCGGTGATGTAGACGTAGTGACCGGTCCAGACGTCGTTGCCGATGTCGATCGAGAGGTGGCCGACGATGCCACTCCCCCGTCCGATCAGGCACCGATCCCCAATGCGCACGACCGGGTCGTAGAGCATCTTTTGACCCGGCATCATTCCGGCCGACAACGACACATGCGGCCCGATCATCGTGCCAGACCCGATCGATATCGAATACTCGTTGTAAATCGTGGCCGGCGGAAAGCAGATCACGCTTCGATCACCAAAGTGACCGAACTTTCTTCCTTTTTTGCTCAACGGCCCGATCGCACCCAGTTCGACCATCTGATCCCAGCCGCGCTGCACAAGTTCGGCCAAGGACCGTTTGCAGGCAACTCGCAGTCGCCAAGTGATGGACTTCGGCACGTCTTCGCGATGGAGCACGGTCAGGCAAGATACTGCGCCGGCGAGGAATCACCCCGCTTCAATGACAGGTCATCAGAGCGCCACGATAGCCTCGTCGTCATGGCGCATGTGGAGGTTTCGACGGGAAGCGGACAGCTTCGAGGCAGCAGAGGTGAGAGCGGCATGGTGACCTTCAAAGGTATTCCATACGCGGCCGCCCCCGTTGACGACTTGCGATTTCGACCACCGCAGCCGTACCCGTCTTGGGCGGGCGTTCGCGATGCCCTGACGTTCGGCGCTATTGCACCCCAGAACGGCTCGATGGAGGCCATGCTGCTGGCTGGCGATCTTCCCGCCCAATCGGAGGATTGCCTGTTTCTCAATGTGGTCACCCCCAGCGTTGATGACGGCCGGCGGCCAGTGATGGTGTGGATTCACGGCGGCGCGTACGTGAGCGGATCCGGCAGCAACCCGTGGTATCAGGGCGATTCGCTGGCCGCGCAAGGCGATGTTGTCATCGTGACCGCCAACTACCGCCTGGGCAGCTTCGGATTCTGTCATCTGGCCGACCTTGGCGGGGAACGGTTCGCTGGATCGGGCAACCTCGGTCTACTCGACCAGATAGCCGTACTCAATTGGGTGCGTGACAACATCGAAGCCTTCGGCGGCGATCCTCACAACGTGACCATCTTCGGTGAGTCCGCTGGCGGCGGAGCCGTCCTCGCGATCCTTACCGCACCGTTTGCGCAGGGCCTTTTCCACAAAGTCATTGCGCAGAGCGCCAGCTTCGGGCAGTTCCGATCTCGTGAACGGGCCGATGCAGCCGCGCGCCAGCTTTTCGCCACCCTCGGGATCACCGACCCATCTGAACTGCTCGATCGATCTACGGCGGAGGTTCTGGCCGCGCAGGGTCCGGTTGAGGCCCCACCAGACGGTGTCACCGCGTTCGCTCCGACTGTGGATGGCCTAGTGCTGCACGCGGACGTTCTCGACGCGCTGCGCGAGGGGTCTATCGCCGCGGGCATTCCCCTACTCATCGGCACGAACCGGGACGAAATGCGCATGTTCACGACGTTCGATCCGGCCAACGCCAGTATGGACGAAACAACGGTGGCCGCTCGCGTCATCAAGGAAGTTGGCGCGCATAGGGCGGAGGAGATCGTGGCCGCATATCGTGCGGCCGATCCACACGCCACGTGGGGGCAGGTCGCGAGCATGATTGCCACCGAACACGGCTTTCACCAGCCAGCTATCCATGCGGCCACGGCACGGGTGACCAACGGCAACCCCACATGGATGTACCGATTCGAGTGGGCCTCGACGGCGTTCGGCGGTGTGTTGGGCAGTTGTCATGCCCTCGAGATCCCGTTTGTGTTCGACACGCTGCACCACCCGGGTGCAGAAATGTTTACCGGTGGTGGCGACGAGCGCCATGTCGTCGCGCAACCGATGCAGCAGGCATGGCTGCGATTTGCCAGGACGGGTGAGCCAGGATGGGACGGGTACGACCTTGACCGGCGAGCCACCATGATCTTCGACAGTGCATGCAAGGTTGTGCAAGATCCAGAGGCAGACCTGCGCCGACTCTGGTCGTGAATCGAGACCACGCGGCCATCACGCCCGGTGACATAACCTAAGGCGGTGTCGAGCAATAGTC
>JAYTVF010000371.1:0-3979 GCA_043744155.1 Acidimicrobiia bacterium
ATTGGCCGTCGCCGGGGGTTGGCCCGCGTGGGCTGGCCCCGTCGTGTTGGTCGAGGCAGATCCATCCGGCGGGGATGTCGGGGCCCGCTTCGACCTACCGGCCAGCCCGAGTTTGTTGACCGCTGCAGCCTCGCTGCAACAGCCCACCTTCGGGCTGTTGCTGGAACACACCCAATGCTTGCCGGGCGGTGTTCGCGTGGTGGTTGCACCCGCAAGCGCTGTGGAAGTCGTCGGTGGTATGGCCGATTTCACCCGGGCAGTCGTGGCCCCGATGCGCCAGCGTACCGACGGCCATCTTTTGATCGACGCTGGCCGACACGATGCCCGTGCCCTACCGGCGATGGCCTCGCAGGCCGACTTGATCGTGGTCGTGGTGCGCCAAGACGTACGCTCCGCTCCTACTACGGTCGGCAGGTGCTTGCATACACAACAACTCCTTCGGTCGCTGATCTTGCGCGGTTTGCCGACCGTGGCCGTAGTCGTCGGTGGGGCGCCCTACCGGGTCGACGACGTTGCTCAGTTCCTCGACGCGCCCGTGCTCGGGGTCTTACCCGAGGATCCCTTCGGAGCCAGTCAGATGGGTGGTCGCCCTGCGTCGGCTCGATCTGCTCGCCGATCGCCACTAGCAACAGCAGCGATCGACATCGCGGCCGCCATTTGTGACCGAGTCATGCCGACCTCTGACCACGCCCGCATCCCGACCAGGCGCGGTTCAGGCGCATCGATGGCTCGCCGTCGCACTTCCTCGCCCAGCGCTTCGATGGCGATGGAGCCCTCCTGAGCCGTCGTTTCCGATGACGGTAGGCTGTAAGCAGGATGCCGTTGGCGGTTCTGCCACCGTAGCCCGTAACCCGGGCCGCGCCGCGGTGTACGTCGTCGGACAGCGGTCGGGGATCACCCCGACCGCTCCAGAGACGGCCTTTACCTGAACGGTAACAAGACCTCAGCGGTGACGTCTGACAGGCGCAGGATGTCGACGAGGTGCTTTGCGCGTTTAGGTGATGTATTCGCGTGTCGATCCCCTCGGTCGTGACTGTGAGGCTGATGGCTTGCGTTCCTACGCCATAGTCAGACGCACTCGACAACTCGACAGGAGCCATGTTGGAAGGTGATCCTCCAGGCGGGGAGCACCTCAGGTGGTGAAGCAGGAGTTCCTTCCAGCCGTGAGCGTTTGGGGACCGGCGGATCATACTCATCGACAGGGAGGCCGTCGGGTCGATCGCCCGGACGGCGGGGCACACGGCGTGACTTCGTTGCAACCGGCAGCCCGAGGTGCGTGCGGGCCGATGGAGTCGACATGTCGAAGCTCATTGCCGACGTGATCGGCCCGACGCTGCGACGCAACGGCCCGGTTGGCGTGCGCCTGCCGCTGGCGTGGTTTGCCTGGGTCGGCCTGGGTTGGCCTGGGTCGGCCTGAGTGGCCTGAGTTGGCCTGGTTGACCTGGTTGCGTCAGGTTTGGCTCAGGTGTTGTGCTCTGGGTACGCAAATGGTCGTCTGTTTCGATCAAGAACATGGCGGAACCCTTTTCACCGTCGGTGAGGTTCCCTACGTTGCGGCTCATGAAATCGCCCGTCGGTCGCCCTAAACCCGGTTCGGCCCGCGCGGTGGGTGGTTCCGCGTGAGCGCGTTGTTGGTGGCCGACGACCTCTCCCGCTTACTGGGCGTGGTGTCGCGACGGTTGCCTGATGAGCTTGAGCGGCTGAGTCTGGCCGGTCAGCGGTTGGAGTCCTCCGACGAGCGGGTCTTGGCGGTGCGCCTGGTCTCCGATGAGATCCCCAACGTCGACGCCAATCGCATGCGGGGAGGGTTGCCCCGACTGTCGCAGGATGAGGCCGACACCCTGACCGAAGCGCTGTTGGCCCGCCTGTTCGGACTCGCCGGGCTGCAGCAGTATGTGGATGACCCGGCCATCGAATCGATCGACGCCAACGGACATGAGCGAGTGTTCGTCACCTATGCCGACGGTCGCACGGTGCAGGTTCCGCCGGTCGCCTCCAGCGAGGTCGAGTTCATCGATGTGATCAAAGCGGCGGCGCGCCGACTGGGTTTGGGCGAGCGTCACTGGGACACGACAGAGCCAATATTGTATCTGCAACTACCTGACGGCAGTCGGTTGACAGCGGTGCTCGGTGGACGTTCCGAACGGGGCATGGCGCCGGTGCCCGTGGTCTCCATCCGCCGCCATCGGTTCAGCGACCTCGAACTGGGAGACCTCGTGCGATTCGGAGCGCTGACCGAACAGGCCGCCACCTTCCTCGGTGCCGCGGTGCGAGCCCGTCGTACCATCTTGGTTTCTGGTGGTACCAACACCGGCAAGACCACCCTGCTGCGGGCCCTCTGCCATGAGATCCCCAGTTTCGAACGCCTGGTGACGGTGGAGAAAGACCTGCTCGAACTGGGGCTGCACCACTCGCCCCGCCACCCCAATGTCGTTCCGCTGCACTCGCGCCAAGCCAACGTCGAGGGTGAAGGTGAGGTCACCGTGGCCGCGCTGGTGCAGTCCACCCTTCGCCTGAATCCGTCACGAGTCATCGTCGGCGAGGTGCTCGGCGAAGAAGTGGTACCGATGCTCAATGCCATGAGCCAGGGAAACGACGGGTCAATGTGCACGATTCATGCTGATTCGAGCGAGATGACGTTCTCCCGATTGGCGACGTATGCAGTGCAGTCGGCCGAGCGTCTACCCTCGGATGCCACTTATCAGCTCATCGCTGGTGCGGTGCATTTCATCGTGTTTCTCAGCGGAGATCGCTCGCCGGATGAACCGGTGAAGCGGTACGTATCATCCATTCGCGAAGTGACCGGATTGACCGACGGCGGTCGAGTGTCTTCGTCGGAAGTCTTCGCGATGAATCAGCTCGACCGACTGGAACCGGCCGCAGGTTTGTCGCCTCGACACCAGCAGTTGCTCGCCCGGTTCGGTTACGACGTCACCGCTCATCAGGCCTGGTGGTCATGACGTTTCTGGCGGTGCTGTGTGGCGCACTGGTCGGATTCGGCGTCGTGCTGGCTCGATCGGCGTGGATCGAGCCAGCGGTGAAACGTCCGTCGATGCGAGCGCAGAACCAGCGGCGTTTCGCACGCCTGGCGGTGGCCACCGTGACCGGCTCACTCGTTGGCCTCGCCACCGGTTGGCCGGTCGCCGGTTTGGGTGGCGCAGTAGCCGGATACGTCGTGGGCGGCATGGCGCGTGGCGGTGGTCGACGTGTGCAGCAGGAAATCGAACGCACCGAGTCCCTGGCCACGTGGGCCGAGATGTTGCGAGACACCCTGATCGCCGGGCAGGGCATCACCGAGACAATCCGCTCTACCGCCGAGGTCGCACCGCTGCCCATCCGCAGCGAGATTCACACGCTGGCGCGCCGGGTGCAGCATCAACATCTCACCTCGGCGCTGCGGGATTGGGCCGACGAGATGAATGACGCCACCGCGGACCTCATCGCCTCGGTGCTGATGCTGGCCGCCACCCGGTCGAGTCGCGACGTTGGCTCGCTGCTTACCGCTATGGCCCAACTTGCCCGAGACCGGGTCGCGATGCGCTTGCGCGTCGACGCCCGTCGCGCCTCGACTCGTAGCGAGGCCCGTTCGCTGGTGGGATTCAGCGCTCTATTCTTTTCGTTCCTTGCCCTGTTCTCGGGCTCGTTCGTCAAGCCCTATGCCAACGCAGGCGGCCAGGTGGTGTTGGCCATCGTGCTTTCGATGGCCGGGCTGGCGATCTGGTGGCTCGGCACCCTCGGACGCTTCGAGCCGGTGCCCCGCGTGCTGACCTTCTCCGAGGATCGCTGATGTTCGCAATCTTTGTGGCCGGGTTGATGGTCGGTGGCGGGGTATGGCTGCTGGCCTCGCGACTGTTCCCTCACGTGACACCGCTGGCGACGGCAGCGGCCCGTTTGCAACGCCCCGGCGTGACCCGGTTGGTCCTCATCGACGGTGACGACTCGTTGGCCGCTCGGCTCGGGCGCCTGCTGCTACCCAGGT